>JAWWCG010000584.1:0-2997 GCA_033720555.1 Kiloniellales bacterium
GCCGAGATCGCCGCCGAGACGGCGGACCTGCTCGCCGGCGCGGGCCTGCCGTGCGCCGCGATCAGCGGCGGCGGCACCGGCAGCCTGCCGTTCGACCTGGAGCTCGGCGTCCTCACCGAGCTGCAGGCCGGCTCCTACATCTTCCTCGACGCCGACTACGCCCGCAACGAAGCGGCCGAGGGCCGGCCCGGCGCGGACTTCGAGCACAGCCTCTTCGTGCTGGCGACGGTGATGAGCCGGCCGAGCCCGGCGCGCGCCGTCGCCGACGCCGGGCTCAAGGCGATCGCCTTCGATTCCGGCCCGCCCGAGGCATGGCGCCGGCCGGGGGTGCGCCACGTCGGCGCGTCCGACGAGCACGGCACGCTCGCGGTGGACGAGGGGGCGGCGCTCGGCT
Source organism: Kiloniellales bacterium (assembly GCA_033720555.1). Classification (GTDB taxonomy): domain Bacteria; phylum Pseudomonadota; class Alphaproteobacteria; order Kiloniellales; family JAKSDN01; genus CALJXB01. Next base: position 395 of record JAWWCG010000584.1, read on the forward strand.
ACGGCGAGAAGCTGCTGCTGGTGCCGGGCCATTGCGACCCGACCGTCAACCTCTACGACTGGTATGTCGGGGTCCGTGGCGGTCGGGTGGAACGGGTCTGGCCGGTGGCGGCGCGCGGCGCGGTGGCTTAGAGATTTTCGATCCGGCCGAGGGCCGCTCCCGCGACCGCGCGCGGCGGGCGCGCCTCAGGCCGGATGCTGCGCCAGGAACTGCGTCAAGAATTGCGCCAGGAATTGCAGCGTGCGCTGGCGGGCGAGCGCGGCGGCCTCGGCGTCGTAGTCGCCCCGGGCCGTGCAGTTGAAGCCGTGGCCGGCGTCGTAGGTGAAGATCGGCACCTCGCGATGGCGCGCCGCGATCTCGGCGACTTGCTCGTTCGTGATCAGCGGGTCGCGCTTGCCGAAATGGAGCAGCACCGGGCAGCGCGGCGTTTCGTCGCGGAACTGGTGGATCTGGCCGCCGTAGTAGCCGACGGCGGCGTCCACCTCGAGCCGGCAGGCGGCCAGCCACGCGAGCGAGCCGCCCCAGCAGTAGCCGACGACCCCGACGCCGCCGCCGCCGCGCGCCTGGTCCGCCGCCGCGGCCACGTCCCGCATGACGTCGTCCCAGGCGAGCGCCGTCCTGAGGGCGCGCCCGCGCGCGGTGCCGTCCTCGTCGTAGGCCAGTTCGACGCCGCGCTCGAGGCGGTCGAAGAGGGCCGGGGCAATCGTCAGGTAGCCCTCGCCGGCGAAGCCGTCGGCAACCTCGCGGATATGCTCGTTGACGCCGAAGATCTCCTGGCAGATCACCAGGCCGGCCTTGGCGTCGCCCTGCGGCCGCGCCAGATAGGCGTCGAGCCTGTGCCCGTCGCTCGCGGTGAGGGTGATCGTCTCGCTCAAGGGCGCCTCCCCAGTTCCTCAATCCCGTTTCCGAATGCCGCCGAACGGCAGTCTCTCACACGTTGAAACGGAAATGAAAGACGTCGCCGTCGCGCACCACGTAGTCGCGGCCCTCGACGCGCATCTTGCCGGCCTCCTTGGCGCCCTGCTCGCCGTCGCAGGCGACGAAGTCGTCGTAGGCGATGGTCTCGGCGCGGATGAAGCCCCGCTCGAAGTCGCTGTGGATGACGCCGGCGGCCTCGGGCGCGCGCGCGCCGCGCCGCACTGTCCAGGCGCGCGCCTCCTTGGGCCCGGCGGTGAAGAAGGTGACCAGGTCGAGCAGCGCGTAGCCGGCGTGGATGACCCGCGCCAGGCCGGTCTCGGCGAGGCCCAGGCTGGCCAGGTACTCGGCCTTCTCCTCGGGGTCGGCGAGCTGCGCCAGCTCCGCCTCGATGGCCGCCGAGACCACGACGAAGCCGGCGCCGGTCTCCGCCGCGCGCGCCGCCAGGCGCGCCGAGTGGGCGTTGCCCTCGGCGGCGGAGTCCTCGTCGACGTTGGCGACGTAGAGCACCGGCTTGGCGGTCAGCAGGTGGAGCGCGCGGAGCTGCGCGCGCTGCTCGCCGGTAAGCGTGGCCTGGCGCGCCGGCCGGCCCTCGGCCAGCACCGCGTGGACCGCCTCGAGCACCGGCAGGCGGGCCTTGGCCTCCTTGTCGCCGCCGCGCGCGCGCTTGGTCGCGCTCTCGAGCTGGCGCTCGACGCTCTCCAGGTCGGCGATCAGGAGCTCGGTCTCGACGGTCTCGGCGTCGCGGATCGGGTCGACGCTGGCCTCGACATGGGTCACGTCGCCGTCGAAGCAGCGCAGCACGTGGGCGATCGCCTCGACCTCGCGGATGTTGGCGAGGAACTTGTTGCCCAGGCCCTCGCCCTTGGAGGCGCCGCGCACCAGCCCGGCGATGTCGACGAACTCGAGGAAGGTGGGCGTGACCTTGGCCGATTTGGCGGCCGCCGCGACGCGCGCCAGGCGCGGGTCGGGCACCGGCACCCGGCCGACGTTGGGCTCGATGGTGCAGAACGGGAAGTTGGCCGCGGCCGCGGCCGCGGTCTCGGTCAGCGCGTTGAACAGGGTGGACTTGCCGACGTTCGGCAGCCCGACGATGCCGCAGGTGAAACCCATTCTATACCGCCATCAATCCGGCGTTTCGGCGTCGTCGGGGGGCGCCGCGCCGGCGGACTCCGCCTCGCCGCGCGGCTCGGGCTTCGGCTTCGGTTGGGGCGGGGCCATGAGGTGGGCGACGCGCGACATGAAGGCGCCCTCGTCGCCGGCGATCAGCTTCGGCAGCTCGCCGGCCACCGCGTCGATCAGCTTGTCGACAGCCTTCGCCTCGTCCTTCGAGAAGTCCTTCAGCACGTAGGGGTGGACCAGGTCGCGGTGGCCGGGGTGGCCGATGCCGAGGCGCACCCGGCGGTAGTCCTGGCCGATATGGGCGTCGATCGAGCGCAGCCCATTGTGCCCGCCGGCGCCGCCGCCCAGCTTCACCTTCACCTTGTCGAGGCGCAGGTCCAGGTCGTCGTGAAACACCAGCAAGGCCCCCGGCGCCAGCTTGTAGAACCGCAGGGCCTCGCCGACCGAGCGGCCGGACTCGTTCATGTCGGTCTCGGGCTCGCGCGCCAGAAGTTTATCGCCGCCGAGCCGGCCTTCCGACACCCGGCCCTGGAAGCGGCTGCGCCACGGGCCGAAGCCGTGGCGGC
>JAWWCG010000585.1:0-2997 GCA_033720555.1 Kiloniellales bacterium
CGTCTGCAACAAGATCGGCACCTATCTGAAGGCGCTCGCCGCCCACGACAACGCGGTGCCGTTCTACGTGGCGCTGCCGGGGCCGACCATCGACTGGACCCTGGGCGAGGGGCACGGCCAGATTCCGATCGAGCAGCGCGACGGCCGCGAGCTGTCCGAGGTGGTCGGGCGCACCGCCGACGGCCGCCTGGAAAGCGTGCGCATCACGCCGGCGGCCAGTCCGGTCGCCAACTACGCCTTCGACGTGACGCCGGCGCGCCTGATCACCGGCCTGATCACCGAGCGCGGCATCTGCCCGGCCTCGGCCGAGGGGCTGCGCGGGCTCTACCCCGATCAAGCCCCGCACGCGGCCGGCTGAGCCGCCCCCCGTGAAGCACCTTCGCCTGCGCAAGGAGCTGATCGCGACGGCGCGGCGCATGAACGCGCTCGCGATCAACCAGGGCACCTCGGGCAACGTGAGCGCGCGGATCGCCGGCGGCCTGCTGATCACGCCCTCGGCCGTCGCCTACGACGCCATGACGCCGGCCGACCTGGTGGAGATGGACTTCGACGGCGCCTGGCGCTGCGCGCGGCCGGCGCGCCGCCCGTCGAGCGAATGGCGCTTTCACCGCGACATCCTGCGCGCGCGGCCCGAGTTCGGCGCCGTGGTGCACAGCCACCCGGTCAACGCCACGGCGCTGTCCTGCCTGCGGCGGCCGATCCCGGCGTTCCATTACATGGTCGCGGTCGCCGGCGGCGAGTCGATCCGCTGCGCGCCCTACGCCACCTTCGGCAGCGCGGCGCTATCGAAGAACGCGCTCGCGGCCCTCGCCGGCCGCCGGGCCTGCCTGCTGGCCAGCCACGGCCTGATCGCGGCGGGCGCGGACCTGGCGGCGGCACTGGCGCTGGCGGTCGAGGTGGAGGCCCTGGCGGCCCAGTATTGCCGGGCGCTGCAGGTCGGGACCCCGAAGCTGCTCTCCAAGGCCGAGATGGACCGGGTGCTGGCCAAGTTCGCCGCCGGCTACGGCTACGCGGGCGGCGGCGATGCCGGCGGGCAAGGACCCGCCCTGCCAATCGACAAGACGCGCAAGCGGAAAGGCCGGCGACGCGAAGCCTGAAGCCGACGGGGGTAACGACATCATGTTGTGATGATTGCGCGACAGGCGAAGGCTACAATTCGATACGGATTTTAGATTTAACATTGGCTTCAAGACTTGGCGGCACGATCTCGCCCGGGCGTTTTCGATCGGGGCGACGCGTCGAGTAAGGCGCGTCCCAGGCGTCTGCGACTTTGCCGTCAGGAGGGGAACCGCGCCATGACTCGCTTGCCATCGGTTGCGCAATCGCGAGCCTCGGACCATTGCCGCCGCACGGCCTTGGCGATCTCCGGCATGCTGCTGGCCCTGGCCATGATGGCCGCGATGCTTCGCAGCCCCCTCGCCGACGAGGGCGAGGCGGCGGCGCAGTTCGTGCGCGGCTTCAGCGATCGGGCGATCGCCATGCTGACCGACGAGACCCTCGACGACGAGGCGCGGACGGCGGAGTTCCGGGGCCTGCTGACGAGCGGCTTTCATCTCGAGCTGATCGGCAGGTTCGTCCTCGGCCGCTATTGGCGCACCGCCAGCGAGGAGGAGCACGCCGCCTTCGGCCAGCTCTTCGAGGACTACCTCGTCGCCAGCTACGCCCGGCAGTTCAGCGAGTACGGCGGCGAGCGGCTGGTGGTCGACGGCGGCCGGCCGAAGGGCAAGTCGGGCGCCTTCGTCAGCAGCCGGATCGTCCGCCCCCAGGGCGCGCCGTTCCAGGTCGAGTGGCGTCTGCGCCGCGGCGAGGAGGGCTGGCGGATCATCGACGTGGTGGTCGAGGGCGTCAGCATGGCGGTGACCCACCGCTCGGAGTTTTCCTCGGTGATCGCCGGCCGGGGCGGCAGCGTGAGCGGCCTGCTGGAGGTCTTGCGCGAGAAGACGCCGCAGCCCGAGCCCCAGGTGGCCGCCGAGGAAGCCGACTGAACCGTCCTCCGCTGGAAGGCGGCCCCTGGTCGGCGGCTTGCCGGTCGGGCTCATTTCCGAAACCGTTACCGCCTGCTAACCTAGCCGCCAGAGCGCGGAGGGGGACCGTCGCTTCGGCGCCGCGCTCGGATCGGGGGCGCAGCTTGGCGCCGACGCTCGTCCGGGGGGCGGCCGCATGGAAGTCCATTCATCTAAGAAGGCGATCTACGCCGCGCTGGTCGGGAATTTCCTGATCGCCGTCACCAAGTTCGCCGCCGCCGCCTATACCGGCAGCTCGGCCATGCTGAGCGAGGCCATTCACTCCCTGGTCGATACCGGCAATCAGGGCCTGCTGCTGCACGGCATGCGGCGCTCACGCCAACCGGCGGACGAGCGCCACCCCTTCGGCTACGGCATGGAGCTCTACTTCTGGGCCTTCATCGTCGCCATCCTGATCTTCGCGGTGGGCGCCGGCGTGTCGTTCTACGAGGGCGTCATCAAGCTGCTCGACCCGCATCCCGTCACCAGCCCCTTCGTGAACTACATCGTGCTGGCGCTCGCCATGGTGTTCGAGGGCATCGCCTGGTGGATCGCCTTCGGCGAGTTCCGCCGCTCCAAGGGGCCGATGGGCTATTTCGCCGCGGTGCGCGAGAGCAAGGACCCGGCGATCTTCACCGTGCTCTTCGAGGACACCGCCGCCATGCTCGGCCTGATCGTCGCCTTCGTCGTCCTCGCCCTCGGCCAGGCGACGGGGATCGAGACCTTCGACGCCATCGGCTCCATCCTGATCGGCGTGATCCTGGCGGCGACCGCGATGCTGCTGGCCTACGAGAGCAAGGGGCTCCTGATCGGCGAGAGCGCGAGCGGCCGGGTCACCGAGGGCCTGCGCGAGCTGGCGGCGCGGCAGCCGGGCGTGGCCAGGGTCAACGAGCTGCTGACCATGCATCTGGCGCCGCGCCAGGTGCTGGTCAATCTCAGCCTCGACTTCGAAGATCGCCTCTCGTCGGCGGACCTGGAAGCGGTGGTGAGCGAG
>JAWWCG010000586.1:0-2989 GCA_033720555.1 Kiloniellales bacterium
CTACATCACGGTCGTAAGAGGAAGAGATGCGAGTGGTGTCGAGATCTGCCGGGCTGGCCGGCGTGCTGTTCGTCCTCGCCGTGGCGCTCGCCCCGGCGGCGGCGGCGTGGGCCGACGGCGAGAGCGCCGCGGGCCAAGGCCAAGCCCAAAACCAAAGCAAAGGCGCCGAGCAGGCGGCCGTTCCGGCCGGCGGCGAGGATCGCGAGACCCTGGCGCGCCTGGTCGACTATCTGAACCGGATCGACACCCTCAAGTCGCGCTTCGTCCAGGTGTCCTCCAATGGCGCCTACGCCGAGGGCGATCTCTATCTCGACCGGCCCGGGCGGATGCGCTTCGAGTACGACCCGCCGCACCCGGCGCTCCTGATCGCCAACGGCGTGACGCTGCTCTACTACGACCGCGAGCTCAAGCAGGCGACCTTCCTGCCGCTGTGGGAGACGCCGCTGTGGTTCCTGATCCGCGACGAGATCGATCTCGACGACGGCGTGGAGCTCAAGGGCATCGAGCAGGGCGCCGCCACCATCCGCGTCACCCTGCAACTGAGCGACGACGGCGGCGAAGGCCAGGTGACGCTGGTCTTCGGCGATCGCCCGCTGTCGCTCCATAGCTGGGAGATCGAGGACGCGCAGGGCATCATGACCCAGGTGTCCCTGGTCAATCCGCAATTCGGGGCGAAGGTCGAGGACAGCTTGTTCGAGCACGGCGACCTGAACATCCATTTCCAGGATCGCGAGAGCCGCTAGAGCGGGCCAGCGGCCTCAATCGTGCGGTTTGCGGCGCGGCAGAGCGCCGATCACGTCTTCGATGGCATGCGCCCGGCGGCCGGCAGGAAGGGGTGCAGCACGAGCCGGGGCAGGGGCTCCTCCGCCCGGCCCTCGACGCCGATCGTCATCTCCGGGGTGCGCCGGGTCGCACTGCGGCTGAAGAACAGGCGGTCCCAGAAACTGAAGATCGTGCCGTAGTTGCTGTCGGTGTCGCTCCGCCGCGCGTGGTGGTGCACCCAATGGATCGACGGCGTGATGATCAGCCGGCTGAGGGCGCCCTCCAGCCAGGGAGGCAGCCGCAGGTTCGAGTGGTGGAACAGCGTCGCCATGAGCACCAGGGTCTCGAAAACCAGGATCGAGCCGATCGGAATGGCGAGCAGGAAGATCGCCGCGGCCCGGGCCGAAGCCGAAAGCAGCACCTCGCCGAAGTGGAACCGGAGGGCCGTGGTGGTGTCGAGAAAACGGTCGAGGTGATGCACCTCGTGGAACCGCCAGAGCAGCGGCAGGCGGTGATTCGCCAAGTGCCACCAGTAGATCAGGAAATCCAGCACGACCAGGTCGACCAGCAGGCCCGGCCAGCCGGACCAGGCCGCGGGACGCCAGTCCGGCGCCGCCGTGCTGGCCCACAGGGAGAGCGGCAGCACGATCAGCGGCGAAAGGCCGACGTTCACCAGCCAGAGCGCGAGATTCCTCGTCAGGCGCCGCGCGCCGTCGGCTGGGCCGGCGCGATCGCGCGGCAGCGGGCGCGGCGCGGCCGGCGCCAGGCGCTCTCCGGCGAACAAGAGCGCGAACCACACAAGCACCGCGGCGGCCTTCCAGGTCAGCAGGATGTCGCCAGCGTCGTCCATGGCGCAAACATAGGACTCGGCTGAGGGTTCCGCCAGACACCGCCGATTGCGCGCGCTTCGCAGCGCCGATATTCAGGCCGGGCGCCCGCATGCCTTGAACCTCGCGCAGGCCAGCCATGCTCGTCGCGCATGGCGTAAATGCCCGGCAACAATTGCATGCCGGCGGAAAGGGCTTAAATTAACGATTAGAGGATTGTTGGACTTTAGAGACCGACAATCAATGTGAAGCTTTGCGGTCCCCTGCCGTGGCTTCACATCTCCGCGGAGAGAATGGAACGCCCGGATCCCCCCGACCGGGCGTTCCCCTTTTCGGGCCCCGCGCTTCGTTCGGGCCTCATTTATCGGGCTGCGCGTTTCGTCGCCGGCCCTGGCCCATTGCCACCCTGGTTGCCACCCTGGGCGCGGCGGCTAGACTTGGCCCGCCCTCGCCCGGACAGCCCCCGATAGCCCGCATGCCGCTGACCCTCGCCACCTGGAACGTCAATTCGATCCGCCTCCGCCTGGAGCATCTCAAGCGGTTTATCGAAACAGTCGGGCCGGACGCGATCTGCTTTCAGGAGACCAAGGTCGCCAACGACGCCTTTCCCTTCGCGCAACTGCAGGAGATGGGCTACCGCCACATCCTGGCGAACGGCCAGAAGGGCTATCACGGCGTCGCCATCGCCTCGCGCCTGCCTTTCGAAGAGGAGGGCACGCGGATCTGGTGCAACAAGGACGACAAGCGCCACGCCTTCGTTCGTCTGAACGGGGTCGAGCTGCACAACTTCTATGTTCCCGCGGGCGGCGACGTGCCGGATCCGGAGGCCAACGACAAGTTCAAGCACAAGCTCAAATTCCTGAAGGAGATGGCGCGCTGGAGCCGCCGCGAACAGCTCCGCGACCGCCCCATCGTCCTGGTGGGAGACCTGAACGTGGCGCCGCTCGACTGCGACGTCTGGAACCACAAGCGCCTGGTGCGCAGCGTCGGCCATACGCCGGTCGAGTCGGATCACATGGCGAAGCTCCAGAAGGCCGGCGGATTTCTCGACGCCGCGCGCCACTTCGCGCCGCCGCCGTCGCCGCTCTACACCTGGTGGGGCTATCGCTTTCCCCAGGCTTTCGCCAAGGACTACGGCTGGCGCCTCGACCACGTCTGGGTGACGCCGCCGCTCGCCTCGAGCCTGGCTCGCGTCGAGGTGGTGAAGACCGCCCGGACCTGGGACCGCCCGTCCGACCACGTCCCGGTGGTGCTGGAACTGAGCTAGAGCAGGGATCGGCATCAGCGCCGGCGGTAGATGAAATAGCGCCCGGGCTCGATCCCCTCCGGCAGGGCCTGCGCCTCGGCGTCGGCGAGCGCCATGGGCTGATCGGAGACCACCAGGCCGCCGGGGCGCAGCA
>JAWWCG010000587.1:0-2978 GCA_033720555.1 Kiloniellales bacterium
CGTTGAATGGCCTCGGCGGCCGCGGCCCACCAGATCGTGTCGTCCTTGATGGTGTCGAGCTTGGCGAGGGCCCGATCGACGCCTTCCGGCGTTCCGAGCACGTCATAAACCTCTTCCGGCGGCACACCGTCGCACAGCAGCGCCCATTCGAGATTGTTGATCGGGCGTTTCTCGAGCGTGCGCGTGCCGGGGAAAGTCTCCAGGTCGAAAACAGCGCAGATGTCCTCCGGCTCTTTGCCGCCCCACTCCGGGACATCGGAGCGATAGCCGAAGGTCGTCGAATAAACGATCTGCGGAATGAAGCAGTCCGAGACGATCATGTCGCCGAAATCCTCGGTCGCCGGGGTGCCGTCGGGCGCCGGCGCGAGCCACTCGTCGAAGTCGATCTCCATCGCAAGGCCTTCGTCGCACAGACGTATGGCGTCGGAGGCGACCACGTCGACCACGTCCCACGTGATGTTACCGGCCTCGTCCATGGCGCGCAGCTTGGCGACGGCCTCTGGAGAGCTTTCGTCGTTGATGATCTGAACGTCCGGATTATTCGCCATATAGGGATCGTGGTAGGCCTTTTGTTGCGACGCTGAATAGGCGCCGCCCCAGGAGACGATAGTCATTTCCTCGGCCTGAGCCGCCGACGCGCAGATTGCGATGGCTGCGGCTCCGACTAAGAGTTTGGTAAGTTTCATTTCTAACTCCCTGAACATTGACCCGAATTGAGATCTAACCCCGCCGCTTCGGGCTTTGACGGCGCGGTGAGACTAAGTTGCGTCGAGTGCGCGGCAATCCTCGGTGACCCAGCCGACGGGCGTGCGCTCCCCAACCCGCAGGGCCGCGTGGGCATGGCTGTTGGCGATCTTGACGATGAAGTCGTCGGTGCCGGCCACTTCCATCCGGCAGCGGATATGGTCGCCCAGATAGATCAGCTCGACGACATGGCCTTCCATCACGTTGGGCGCCGTATCGTCGCCGATCAGGACCCGCTCCGGGCGGATCGACAGCAGGGTGTTGCTGCCGACGCCGCCGCAGTTCACGGCGAGCGCTTCGACTCTGATGTTGCCGGCGAGCTCGACGCTGGCGGTGTCGCCCTCGACCGCCATCACCTTTCCGTTGAGCTTGTTGTTCTCGCCGATGAACTGGGCGACGAACGCGTTGTCCGGCCGCTCGTAGAGCGTCGCCGGGTCCGCAAGTTGCTGGATCACGCCGTCGTCGAAGACGGCGATCCGGTCGGACATGGTCAGCGCTTCGGACTGATCGTGGGTGACGTAGACCACCGTGACGCCCAAGTTCTCGTGGATCGCCTTGATCTCGAACTGCATGTGCTCGCGGAGCTGCTTGTCGAGCGCGCCCAGTGGCTCGTCCATCAGCACCAGTTCCGCGCCGAAGACGAGGGCGCGGGCCAGCGCGATGCGTTGCTGCTGGCCGCCGGAGAGTTGAGCGGGTCGGCGGCCCTTGAAATTGCCCATTTGCACCATGTCCAAGGCGTTCGTGACCTTTTCCTCGATCTCGGCCTTGCTGAGCTTGCGCACCTCCAACGGGAAGGCCAGGTTCTCGCCCACCGTCATATGCGGGAATAGGGCATAGTTCTGGAATACCATCCCGATGCCGCGCTTGTGCGGCGGGATATTGTTGATTGCGACGCCGTCCAGTTTGATTTCGCCATGGGTCGCGGTCTCGAAACCGGCCAGCATCATCAGGCAGGTGGTCTTGCCGGAGCCCGAGGGGCCCAGCATCGTCACAAACTCGCCTTTGCGGATACCCAGGTTCAGATCCTTTACGACGAGAGTCTCGCCGTCATAGCTCTTTTGGACGCGATCGAATTCGACGAAGGCGCCATTGCCCGATTCGGCTGTCATACCTACCCCCCGCCTTGCGGTATGTTTTGATGTCCCTGTCCGAGCTGATGCGCACAGGGATACGCGCCGCAGTACAAGCCTAGCCTGCGTCCAAAATGCGTTTCAAATCGAATTGTGCGGTGAAAATTCGCGACGCCTAGCGCGTCGGCGACACAGCTCTTTCGGATCTCGGTGAATCTTGCAGTAGCTTCACTGCCAATGGCTTTTTCGGACATGTGACCCCTGACCTACGCCCCTGCCTCGTCCAAGCCTTCGCCCGGCTTGGTGCGCAATTCGTAAAGCGGGCGGTCCCCTTTAGGGTTACCGCTTTCGGGCCGTCCCCTGGTGCGATCTCTTCGCTCGCTTTGGCGGGCGCCCGTCTCCCTTGACTCCAAATTCAGCCCTTGCCGACCTGGAGAGTCAACCGAAAATCACCGTCCGGTCGTAATCTGTCCGTTGATTTCGGTCATATTTGAGAGGTTTGAAGGTGCATTTGAATTCTCGTTTCAAACCTTGAATTATTTAAGGCAAATAATGAAAACTGCTTGCAAATTCTCTGCCGCCAGCGCGGACGCGACCTCGCTTGCACGGCCTCGCTTGCACGGCCATGCGCCCCGGCGATCAGGGCCCCTCGGCGCGAGAGGTCGATCGGGCAACGCCCGAGCGATCACAGCGGCCCCGGCCTGAGCGGGGTGCCGTCGGCAAAGCGCGACAGGCGGAACGGCGCGAGATCGACCGCCGGCGTGTCTCCGGCCGCCAGTTCCGCGGTCGCGCGCCCGGCGCCCGGGCCGATGCCGAAGCCGTGGCCGCTGTAGCCGGTCGAGACGACCAGGCCCTCCAGCGCCTCGACGGTGGAGATGATCGGCCGCACGTCGGGGCTCGCCTCGATCATCCCGGCCCAGGTCTCGGCGATCGCCACGTCGCCGAGCTCCGGGAAGTCGTGCGCGAGGTTGCGGCGTGCCTCGGCCAGGATGCGCGGGTTCGGCTTGGGGTCGAGCACGCGGTTCGCCTCGAACGGGCTCGGCGAGTCGAGCGCCCAGCGGCGCGGCAGCTTCCATTCCTCGAAGAATCGGGCGTTGAGGGTCAATCGGAGTTTCTTGCGGTGCGCCCTGAGGGCCGGCAGGAAGAGCCCGAAGAAGCGGAAGC
>JAWWCG010000588.1:0-2970 GCA_033720555.1 Kiloniellales bacterium
GACGCCAGCGGCCGCGCCATCGACCTGGAGGTGGACGGCGGCATCAACTTCGAGACCGCGCCCGAGGCGGTCGCCGCCGGCGCCGACCTGCTGGTCGCCGGCACCGCCACCTTCAAGGGCGGCGCCGGCAGCTATGCCGATAACATCGCGCGGCTGCGCGGAGCGCCGTCGTGAGCGCGAGTGGCACCGGCACTGGCACCGCCACCGGCACCGCCACCGCCACCGCCACCGGCACCGGCGAAGACTACGCGGCGCCCTGGCTGGACATGCCCTCGCTCGCCCTGAGGCGGGTCAGCGGGTTCATGCATCTGCCGCGCGAGCACGCGATGGGGCGCCTGGCCTACACGCTGAAGCAGCCGTTCTTCGCCTCGCCCGTCTATCGCCTGGTGCTGTCCGGCCGGCCGCCGACGGCGCTCGCCGCCGCGCTCAACGATCCCTGGCCGGGCAACGCCGAGGCCGGCACGCAACTGCTCGATGACGTCTACACCCTGGCCGGACACACCGTGAAGGGCCCGCGGCGGCTGTGGTCGCCGAGCGGCGCCTCGCCGGATTGGCTCAAGGCGCTGCACGGCTTCGAGTGGCTGGCCGACCTCAGATCGGTGGGCGGCGACCTGGCGCGCCGGCGCGCGCGGCACCTGGTCGGCGATTGGCTCGAGCACTATCCGCGATGGGATCCCGTCGCCTGGGCGCCGGAGGTGACCGGCCGCCGCCTGGTGAGCTGGCTGGGGCAGTACGACTTCTTCGCCGCCAGCGCCGCGATCGATTTCCGTCACCAGGTCCTCGACAGCCTGGCGCGGCAGGCGCGCCACCTGGACCACGCGCTGCCGGCGGGGCTCGCCGGCACCGAGGCGATTACCGCCTGCAAGGGCCTGATCTACGCCGGCGTCAGCCTGCCGGACTCGACGCCCCTGGCGGACAAGGGCCTGGCCATGCTGCAGCGCGCCCTCAACCGCCAGATCCTGGCCGACGGCGGCCACGTCGAGCGCTGTCCGCGGACCCAGCTCACCGTGCTGCGCGACCTGATCGACGTGCGCGCCGCGCTGCACGCCGGCGGCCTCGAGACCCCCGCCGACCTGCAGACGACGATCGAGCGCATGGCGCCGCTGCTGCGCCTGTTCCGCCACGGCGACGGCGGCCTGGCGCTGTTCAACGGCGCCGACGAGGCCGAGGCCTGGCAGGTGGAAACCGTGCTGCAGCGCGCCGGCGGCCGGCCGCGGCCGCTGAGCCTGGCGCCGCAGAGCGGCTTCCAGCGCCTGCAGGCCGGCCGCACCGTGGTGCTGGTCGACGCCGGCTGCCCGCCGTCGCCGAGCCTGGCGCGCGAGGCCCACGCCGGAACGCTGAGCTTCGAGATGAGCCTCGGCCGCCACCGGCTCATCGTGAACTGCGGCTGCCACCCGGCGGGGCACCGCTGGAGCCGCGCCTACCGCGCCAGCGCCGCCCATTCCACCCTGGTGATCAACGACACCAACTCCTCCAAGATCTCGCCCGACGGCGCGCTGTCGCGGCGCCCGGAGACCGTCGCCTGCCGGCGCGAGGAGGCCGAGGGCAGCCATTGGCTCGACATGAGCCACGACGGCTATCTGCCGCCCTTCGGACTCGTCCACCAACGCCGGCTCTACCTCGCCGCCGGCGGCGAGGACCTGCGCGGCGAGGACTGCCTGGTCGGGCCGGACGGGCACGATTTCACCATCCGCTTCCATCTCCATCCGGACGCCCGCGCGGCGCTCGCCCAGGACAAGGAGACGGTCCTGCTCAGGGCCGGGCGCGGCGGCGGCTGGCGGTTTCGCGCCCGCGGCGCCCAGCTCGCGCTGGAGCCGAGCATCTATCTCGGGCGCCGGGGCGAGGTGCGCCGCACGCAGCAGATCGTTCTTTCCGGGCGTACCTGCGTGGACGAGACGACGGTGAAATGGGCGCTGGTCCGCGAGGAGAGCCCGGCCAAGCCCACCGCGGCCCGCGCCTGAGCGCCGAGCGGCGAGGCGAGGCGCCGGTGATGGCGCAACGCCCGTGTGACGCCCGTGACGCCTTGACGCGTCGCGCGGCGCTACCTAATACCAAGTCTTGGCGTCGGCCGGGACCCTGCCGCGGCGGGATGCGTTCCGAGCCTGGCATCCCGACCCTCGCGTCCTGACCGGAACCGCCAATGTCCTCATCCGTGCCGCCGGCCGGCCATTCCCCGCACAGCGCCAGCGCGACCCCGATCCGGCGCGCCCTCGTCTCGGTGTCCGACAAGGCGGGCCTCGAGGCCTTCGCCCAGGCGCTCGCCGGCCACGGCGTCGAGATCCTGTCCACCGGCGGCTCGGCGCGGGCCCTGCAGTCGGCCGGCGTCGCGGTCACCGAGGTCTCCCGCCACACCGGCTTTCCCGAGATCCTCGACGGCCGGGTGAAGACCCTGCATCCGGCGATCCACGGGGGCATCCTCGCCCGGCGCGACGCGCCGGCCCACACCGAGGCCCTGGCGGCCCACGCGATCCAGCCGATCGACCTGGTGGTGGTGAACCTCTATCCCTTCCGCGAGACCCTGGCCGCCGGCGCCGGGCGCGCCGAATGCGTCGAGAACATCGACATCGGCGGGCCCGCCCTGATCCGCGCCGCCGCCAAGAACCACGACTTCGTCGCCGTGGTGACCGACCCCGGCCAGTACGACGAGGTGATGGCCGACCTGGAGTCCCACGGCGGCGCGATCGGGCCGGACCTGCGGCGGCGCCTGGCGGCCGCGGCCTACGCACACACCGCAGCCTACGACGCCGCGATCGCCGGCTGGCTGGCCGAGGAGGAGGGCGAGGCCCTGCCCGCGCGCATCGCCATCGCCGCGACCCGGGTCCAGCGGCTGCGCTATGGCGAGAACCCGCACCAGGAGGCCGCGTTCTACCGCACCGAGGGCGGGCCGCTGGACGGACCGGCGGGCGCCTCGCGGGGCCGGCGGCCAGGCGTCGCGACGGCCGAGCAGCTCCAGGGCAAGGCGCTCAGCTA
>JAWWCG010000589.1:0-2966 GCA_033720555.1 Kiloniellales bacterium
CCGCCGCCATTACCGCCGCCGCCATTGCCACCCCCGCCGGCACCGTCGCCGCCAGAACCGCCGCCGCCGCCGCCGTTGCCGCCGCCACCGCCGTTGGAGGCGCTCCCCCTGCCGCGATCGCCCGAGCGCCTTCGGTCGCGATTGATGTCGCCGAAGGGCTCGCTGGGATCGAAGTTCACGAAGAGTGCCGTGCCCTCCTCCGCTTGGGGGGCGGGGGCGAGTTTCCGCACGGTGCGTCGATCGGCCGGATCGAGACTGAGCTCGGTGGCGGCCAGCTTGAAGGTGGCCAGGGATTGGCGCTCGACCGTGCCGACGATCCGCGCCTGGACCTGGCCGAGGAAGCCGGCCCTGTCGATCGCCGCACCGAGCCTGTCTCTCTCGGTTTGGCTCAGTCCGTCGGTGTCGAGCACGATGCTGTTTCGGCCATCTTCGGTGACCAGTCGGTAGTCCCAGAAGAAGTGGGCGACGCGACCCGCCACGGCCAGTTGGCGGCCCCGATAGTTCGCCGGCTCCAAGACGAGATGATCCGCGTCCGCGATCATGGCCGCCGGGCCCGCGGCGGCGGGAGCGGCGACCGCCGCCTCGACCTTCGGCGCGGCCTCTCTGGGCGCCGTGCGCGGCGGTGGAGGCGACGGCGGTAGCCCCTTGGCGCGAGCCAGCGTCTCTGGCGACCAGGTTGTCCCTTCCGCGCTCGGCGCGGGCGCCGCCGCCGCACGGGCGGAGAGTTCGGCCGGCGGAAGCTCAGGCGCGAGGACGGAGGCTTTGGCCGCATAGTCGCGGGCCGTCTCCATATCGCCCTTGGCGGCGGCCAGCTCGGCCAAGCCGGCATAGGTGACGCCGATCCGTTCGATGCCATCGAGGGCTTCGGGGTTGTCCGGATCCATCGACAGGACCCGCTGATAGGTCTCGTAGGCGTTGTCGCCGGCGGGCGTGGTCAGCGCCAGCTTCGTTATCTGGCGGTCTCCCCGGACCAGCAGCTCGGCGAGCCTCGCTCGGCTGGCGAAGGCGCGCGATGCGGCGAGCGCGAGGTGAGCGTTCCGCGGCGCGGGGTCGTCGGCTGCGAGCGGGCCGGCATCGGCCGGCCCATCCTGCGACGGAGCGATCCTTGCCGGTTCCTCGTCAAGCGCGCCGTCATCCGATGCCGCGGTGGAGCTTGGCGCGTCGACGTCCAGCTCGCCGAGCGCCAATCGCGCCGCGGGATTGCCTCCTTCGGCGGATCGTCGGAACCAGGCGGTTGCCTCGCCGACGTCGCGCTCGACCCCATAACCGTAGCGGTAGGCGTTGGCGAGTTCGTACTGGGCGAAGGTGTTGCCCTGCTCTGCTGCCATGCGATACCAGCGGGCCGACTGAGCCAGATCCTGCGGCACCGCCTCGCCGATGCGGTACTGGTCGCCCAGCGCGAGCTGGGCCGCCTCGTTGCCCTGCGCGGCGGCCTTTCTGTACCAATGCATGGCCGCCGCCATGTTGTGCCGCACCCCGCTGCCGATGTGGTACAAGTAGGCGAGGGCGTACTGAGCGCCGGAATGGCCCTGAACGGCCGCCAGACGATAGGCGCTTGCCGCCTCGGCGAGATCGCGCTCGACGATCTCGCCTTTCTCGTAGATCTCGCCCAGCCGGAACTGCGCGTCGCGGTCGCCTTGGTCCGCCAGGGCGTGAAGCTGCTCGAGTTTGGAGCCCTCGTGCGCCGGCCCGTCGCCGGAGACTTGCGCCAGCGCGGTCAAGGGCAAGGAAACGATGAGAACAGTCGCCCAAATCAAATAGAGAAATTTGTGCCTCACCCGTGCCTCCTGCTGGTGCGGCGGTAATTTCAATCGTATTTTCTTTGTTCTATGCCCCGGTCTGAGAATGAAAGAAAATTGGTAGCACAAACCGCACCGAACATACCAGGGGGAACGGCCGGAACCGCCGTTGGTTCCGTGCTCTCGCGCGGCCCGGTTCCAGGTGCGACCGCGATGCCTGCCGGCCCTCCGAGCCGGCGAGCGGACTTCGGGGGGCGCGGAGCCGGTGCCCGAGGCGCCCTGTCTTCGCGGGCCGGCGTTATCCGATCGATGGCTTAGGGGGGCGCAGCAGCCAGGCAGTCTCGCTCGCCGCGCAGCGTCCCTTCAGGCCGCCCGCGACGACTTCGCTCGCGATCCGCGTCAGGTCGTAACGCGCGCCATAATGACGGCGCACTTCTTCGCCCGAGACGGAGAAGGGCGGGCCGTCCATCTGGCTCTGGTCGTATTCGAAGCAGATCAGAAACTGTGGCGCCGTCGCGATCATCGCCATGAGATGCGCGGCATAGCGATTGCGCATCTCCTCGGGCAGGGCCACCAAGGCGGCCCGGTCGTAGATCGCGTCGACCGGGCCCAGCGTGCGCTCTGACAGATCGAAGATGTCGCCGGCGAAGATGTCGATGCCGGCCGCGCCATAGTGCGTGAGGCGACCGAGAGGCGAGCGCCTCGCTTCCCTGCCGAGCTCGTCGAACAGCTGCTCGATCGCCGTCGTGCTGAGTTCCGCTCCGGCAACTCGGTAGCCCTGGGAAATCAGCCAGGCGATATCACGCGTCTTGCCGCAAAGCGGCAGGAAGACGCGGCTTCCTTCCTCCAAGCCCAACGCGCTGAAATGCTCGACCAAGAGGGCGTTGGCTTGCTTTTCGTGAAAGCCGAGTTCGTTGTCTTGCCAGCGTTGGTGCCAGAATGCCGCGTCCATGGCCGCCCCTATCGTCGTTGTGAAATCGGGCCGTCGAGCCCAGAGCCAACAGCGTTGATTCAATCTGATCGGGTACTGCTCTAATAAAGCTCTTCCAGGACCTTGCCGTAGGCGGCGCGGATCTTGTGGCGGCGGATCTTCAGGGTCGGCGTCATGAGGCCGTTGGCGACCGTGAAGGGCTCGGGCGAGATCGCGTAGCGGCGGATCTTCTCCAGGTTCGACAGCTTGCTGTTGACCCGCTCCATGACCGGCTGAAAGGCCTTGTGCAGGTCCGG
>JAWWCG010000590.1:0-2965 GCA_033720555.1 Kiloniellales bacterium
GCCCGCCCCGGCCCGTTGAACAGCTCGGCGTGCGGGCACGGCGGGACCAGGTGCGCGGCCAGGATCGCGTGGGTCTCGTTCTTCACCCGGGTGCGGTGCCGGACGATCTGGTTGCGCCGCGCCACCAGGCGGCGCCGGCGCTCGGTCTCGGCACCGGGCAACCACACCTCGGGCAAGAAGCCAGCCGCGTACAGCGACGCCAGGACGCCGGCGTCGATCTTGTCGGTCTTGACGTGGGCGTGGGCGATCGCCTTCACCTGCAGCGGATTGGCCATGATCACGCGGGCCACGTAGGGGCTCAGTACGCGCACCACCGCCATCGCGTTGCCGGTGGCCTCGAGGACCACCTCGTCGTCCTTCACCAAGCTGCGGCCGAAGCCCTCGAGCCCCGAACGGGTCATGTCGACCCGACCGTGCCACCGCAACCGCCCGTCCTTCCAGAACACCACCTCGGCGAACGTCCGATGAATGTCCATACCGATCACGCGCCTCATCCGATTCCCTCCTGTTCTTGGCCAAGGGAGCGGTGGGCTGCACGACAACTACGGATCCGCGCTCGCGGCGCAACCGGGCGGGTCGCAGGGGCGGCCAGCTACTAACACGAGCTCGCAGCTCATCGAACGCATCGGCCTGCCCACGCTTCATGCTCCCAGCGCCCCGCAGCCCGGATGGTCGCACCATACGCGACGATCAAAGCGATCCTCGCCGGGCGTGGGGCACCACGGGCATCATGCCGGTTACCAACCTGCTCGAGCGTCTGAACGAGGAGATCAAGCGGCGCACCCACGTCGTCCGCATCTTCCCCAACGCCGCGAGCTGCTTACGCCTGGTCTGTCAACGGCGCTTCGAACCTGACCCGGGGTTGATCGAGATCGGCAACTTGGTTCTGACCCACCGTCCGTTGTTGGGGCCCTCGTTCCCGCGCGCGGGAACGAGGGCGGTCAGCTCGTCGTCTCTCTGGTCTTGGCCGGCCGTGCCAGGATGCCGGCGCGGCGCTTGTCCTTGAGCCGGTAGCTCTCGCCCGAGATCTGGACCACGGTGGCATGATGGAGGATGCGGTCGAGCATGGCGGCGGTCAGCACCGCCTCGCCGGCGAACGCCTCGTCCCAACTGCCGAAGGCGAGGTTCGAGGTCAGGATCATCGAGCCCTTCTCGTAACGCCGCGCGACCACCTGGAAGAACAGGTTCGCCTGCTCGCGACCGAACGGCAGATAACCGATCTCGTCGATGATCAGGAGCTTCGGCATCGCCACCGTGCGGTGCATGACCTCCTTCATCCGGCCCTGCCGCTTGGCGGCCTCGAGCGCGATGGCCAGATCGGCGGCCGAGGTGAACCGCACCTTCCAGCCCCGGTGCGTGGCGAGCAGACCCAATGCGATGGCGAGATGGGTCTTGCCCGTGCCGCTCGGGCCCAGCAGCACCACGTTCTCGGTGCGCTCGACAAAGCCGAGCGACGCCAGCTCCTGGATCTGGGCGCGCGGTGCGCCGGTCGCGAAGGCGAAGTCGTAGGCGTCGAGCGTCTTGATCGCCGGGAAGCCTGCCGTGCGTGTCAGCATCGCCCGTGCCCGAACACGCCGCGCGTCGCGTTCGGCCTTGAGCACCTCCTCCAGGAAGTCGGCGTAGCTCGCGTCCTGGCGCTCCGCCGCGCTCTGCGCGACGGCGCCATAGAGATCGGGCAGTGCGCCGAGCCGCAGCTCCTGGGCCAGCGCCACGATGCGCTCATGCTGGAGGGAGCTCACGCGGCACCTCCGAGCAGCAGCTCATCGTAGATCGCCAGCGGATGCTGGTAGCCCATGATCGCCTTGCGCGCCGGCGGTGACGCTCGGCTGCGCGCGGACCGCCCCCCATAGGGCGCCGGCAAAGCCTGCAGCCTGGCCGTCTCGGTCGGAAGCCGCTCGGCGGGGACCTCGCCGGTCGTCGCATGCACCCGGGCATTCGCCACCTCGCGTAGCCAGCGCGCCACCGCGGCGTTGGCCGCGTGCTTGTCCGGCTTCAGTCCCGTCTGGCGCATCGAGGCCACGAACGGCACCCAGAAGCTGCCCTTGAGGTAGCCGATGAAGCGTTCGACCTTGCCCTTCGTCTGCGCCCGATAGGGATGGCACAGGCGGGGCAGGAAGCCGGCGTGCTTGGCGTAGTCGAGGAAGCCGCCGTGAAAGCGGTGCACGCCGCGCCCGTACGCGTTGCGCTCGATGATCACCGTCTTCATGTTGTCGTACAGCACTTCCTTCGGCACGCCGCCGAACGCCAGGAGCGCCCTCTCGTGGCAGCCGATCAGCGTCTCCACGCGCTCGTCGTCGCAGAACTCGACATACGTCGCCCGGCTCCACCCCAGGGTCGCGATGAATACCTTCAGCTTGTCGGCACCACGCCCGACCGTCGCCCAGTCCGCTTGCATCTGATGGCCGGGCTCCGTCTCGAAGCGGACGATCGGCGGCGAGGTCGGCACCGGAGCCAGGCCGCGCACGAACTGCTTCAGCCGCGTCTCGCCGCCGGTGTAGCCACGGGCCTTGATCTCACGGAATAGAACCGCGGCCGGGATCCGGTCCGGCGCTGCCGCCTCCAGCCGCCCGACGATGTAGGGCTTGAAAGGGTCGAGCTTCTCGGCGCGCTTCGGCGCCACCTTGCGCGCCGCCGCCGCGTCGCCACCGCGCAGGTAGCGCCGCACCGTGTTGCGCGAGCGCCCGGTCATCCGTGCCAGTTCCCGGATGCTCGTCCCGTGCCTCCTCAGGATCGCCAACTCCATCTGCTCCTCCGCCTTCAGCATCCGCCCCTCCGTCATGGAGGGGCCACCTACGACGGTGGGTCAGATTCATGCTGCCGACCTGGGTCCGTTTCTCATTGCCGGTGACAGCGGCAGCCCGACAACGGTATCCTCCTGCATGGCGTATCCTCCCATCGGTGATCTGAACCATCACCGAGGATACGCCGCCTCCCACCTCATCCCCCAAATTCGACCATAGCCCCC
>JAWWCG010000591.1:0-2965 GCA_033720555.1 Kiloniellales bacterium
CTCCGCCTGGCCGGCCGGGTCGCCTATGGCCACGCTCTCGCGGGTCTCCAGGTCCTGGGCGACCTGGCCGCGCAGGTAGACCGTGTTGCCCGCCACCACCGCCTGGCAGAGGTCGTTGTCGAGGTTCTGCTCCGGATAGGTCTCGCGGGTGTTGAACTTGCGGATGCGGGTGTGGGTCATCAGGGCTTGGTCCACTTCGCCTGGCAGTTCGGCCCGATCACCTTATCCGAAAGCTGGGCGGACTTCTGGACAAATTCCAGCGGCCCGGAAAAATCGAAGTTGCTGTAGACGGCGTTCACCGCGCGGCGCTCGGCGTGCCAGTCGTCCCGGCTCCTGGGCAGCTTGTCGCCGGTGCGGTCGCGCGCGTTCCCGCCGTCGACGGCATAGGACATGACGTCGCGATAGCGCCCCTCGTGCGCCATGTGGTAGATGCGCGCCCGAGGGTCGACGATCGGCTTGAAGGCCGGATGGCTCGCCCCGTCCTCGACCCGCTCGCGGTTGATGAAGACCGTCCGCCCGTCGCGGATCGACTCGCGGTAATCCTCGCCGGTCCTCAGCATGTCCGTCGCCCTCCCGCCACGGCGTGCGCCACCTCTGCGCCCCGCCTGTGCGCCCCACTGGTGCGCACCGCTGTGTGGCCCGGGCGTCTCGGGCGTCTCGGGCGTCTCGGGCGCCGGCCCAAGCTAGAGCGGACGCCGGTTTCTAGAAAATACTAATTCCCTGGCGCGGGCATCAGAAAAACCGATCCAAGGCCGCCGATCCAGTCCCGATCCGGCCCCGGCCCAACGCCGGTCCAACCCCAAGCCAGTGCCGGGCCAGGGCCGGGCCAGGGCCGGGCCAGATCCGAGGCCGGCGCCGGGACTGTTGCGCCGGGGGATTTCCCTGGCACACTTCAAGGCCAGGTCCGAGTGAGGAGGGGGGCGTACATGCCGAGAGAAGAGCTCGTCATGGTCTGCTGCAGCGACATCGCCGGGCAGACCCGGGGCAAGGGCTTTCCGGTCAAGCTGCTGGAGGCCCGCCGCGGGCGGGGGGTCGGCTGGACCGGCACCAACATCATGATCACCGGCCACGGGCCGATCGCCGACAGCCCCTTCGGCTCGTTCGGCGACCTCATCCTGCGCCCCGACCTGGACACCCACGTGCGGGTCGACTTCGACGACGACGAGACGGCCCCGGAGCAGTTCGTCCTCGCCGACATCTGCAATACCGACGGCTCGCCGTGGGCCTGCTGTCCGCGGAATTTCCTGCGCCGCGGCCTCGAGGCGCTGCGCGAGGAGGCCGGGCTGCTGCTCAAGGCCTCGTTCGAGCACGAGTTCCACTACGACGGCGTCGAGGAGCGGGCGAACTCGGCCTACAATTTGGACGCCTACCGCCGGCAGGACTCCTTCGCCGAGACCTTCCTCTACGCCCTCGCCCGGGCCGGGCTCGAGCCGGACACCTTCATGCCGGAGTACGGTCCCTGCCAGTACGAGGTGACGGTCGAGCCGAGCCTCGGCCTGCGCGCCGCCGACAATGCCGTGATCCTGCGCGAGCTGGCGCGCGCGACCGCCTGGCGCCTCGGCGCCCGGGCGAGCTTCACCCCGATCCTGCGGCCCGACGCCGTCGGCAACGGCGTCCACCTCCACTTCAGCTTCCTGGACGCCGAGACCCGCGAGCCGGTCGGCTACGACCCGGCGCGCCCGCACGGCATCTCGGCGCGCATGGGCAGCTTCGCCGCCGGCATCCTCGAGAAGATGCCGGCCCTCACGGCGCTGACCGCCGCCGCCACCATCTCCTATCTGCGGCTGGTGCCGCACCGCTGGAGCGCGTCCTACAACAACCTCGGCCTCCAGGACCGGGAGGCCGGGCTCAGGCGGGCGCCGATCTTCGAGACCGGCGGGACCGCGCCGGCACAGCAGTTCAACCTGGAATACCGCGCCGGCGACGCGGCGGCGAGCCCCTATCTCTTCCTCGGCGCCCTGGTCTGGGCCGGGCTCGGCGGGCTGCGCCGCGCCCTGGCGACGCCCGAGGCGACCGAGGCGGACCCCAGCGCGTTCTCCGAGGAGGAGCTCAAGCGCCGCGGCCTGGTGCGCCTGCCCCAGTCGCTGGGCGCGGCGCTCGACGCCCTGGCCGGCGACGACGAGCTGGGCGAGGCGATGGGTCCGGCCCTGTTCGAGGCTTACCTAAAGCACAAGCGCTTCGAGAACGAGCTGCTCTCCGAGCTCAGCCCGGAGGCCCAGTGCGAGCGCTACCGCCTGGTCTATTGAGCCGGCGGATCCCGCTCGACGGCCTCCTCCAGCAGCCCCGGAAACAGCTTCCACGCGCCGACCGCCTCCAGGAACGGCAGCGAGGGATAGTCGGTGACCGTGAGGCCGCCGTCGACGACGAGGGTCGCGCCGGTGACAAAGGAGGCCTCCTCGCAGGCGAGGAAGATCACCGCGCGGGCGATCTCCTCCGGCTCGCCCATGCGCCCGAGCAGCGAGGCGCCGCGCTCCCAGTCCGCTCGGGCGCCGCTCTCCTGGGTCGCGCCGGTGCGGATCCAGCCCGGCGAGACGGCGTTGGCGCGGATGCCGTGAGGTGCGCCCTCGGCCGCCTGGGCCCGGGTGAGCGCCTCGATCCCGGCCTTGGCGACGCCGTAGCTGCCCCAGTTGCCGTGCAGCGTGGCGGTCGAGGAGATGTTGACGATCGCCCCGCCGCCGGCGTCCCGGAGCGCCGGCATGGCGTAGGCCGAGACGTAGTAGGCGGCCTCCAGGTTGGGGCCGAGGAGCTTGCGCAGCCGGACGCCCGGCGCCGGCGCTCTCGCAACTCCTCCGGCATCGCCCCGCCGGCGCCCACCATCGGCGTGTAGACCGGCCCCGGCGCGATGCAGTTCACTCGGATCCCGTCGCCCGCATGATCGACCGCCATCGCCCGCGTCAGCGCGATCACCGCCCCCTTCGACGTCGTGTAGGCCGTCAAGCCGCGCGCCCGCATCGCCGCGATCGAG
>JAWWCG010000592.1:0-2963 GCA_033720555.1 Kiloniellales bacterium
AAATTTGGGAGGCCGAGCTTTTGAGCGAGAGCGACGACCCGGAGAGCCTGCGCCGCGCGCGGGTCGAGCGCCGGCGCCGGGCCAGGCCCGGGCGCCGCCGGGAGTTCGATACCAGCGTGCCGTCGCCCTGCATCACCGTCTGCCAGGTCGACGACGCCACGGGCTGCTGCATCGGATGCTATCGCTCGATCGACGAGATCCGCGAATGGCCGATCCTGAGCGCCGACGAGAAACGCGCGGTGCTCGCGCGGATCGCCGAGCGCAAGGCCGCCGCCGGCGCCTGACGCTCGCGACGGGACGCCGGCGTGCCGACCTCCGAATCGCCGAACCGGCGCGCCGCCTCCCCTGCCTCCGGTGCCTCCCATGCCGCGCTGCCGCCGCTCGGATTCGTCCTGCTCGCCGCGTTGACGCTGTTCTGGGGCGCCAACTGGCCGATCATGAAGATCGTCCTCGCCGAGCTGCCGGTGTGGTGGTTCCGCGCCGGCTGCCTGTGGTTCGGCGGCCTCGGCCTGGTCCTGATCGCGCGGCTCTCGCGGCTGAGCCTCGCCGTGCCGCGGGGTCAAAGGGGGCCGCTGCTCGTCTGCGCGCTGTTCAACGTGGTCGGCTGGCACCTGCTTTCGGGCTATGGCGTCTCGCTCATGCCGGCGGGGCGGGCGGCCATCATCGCGTTCACCATGCCGCTCTGGGCGTCCCTGCTGGGCAGCCTGGTGCTCGACGAACGGCTGACGCCGGCGAAGCTGATCGGCCTGGCGCTCGGGATGATCGGACTCTCGGTGCTGATCGGCCCGGACCTGGCGGCGCTGGACAAGGCCCCCGTGGGCGCCCTCTTCATGCTGCTGGGGGCGGTCTCCTGGGCGACCGGCACGGTGCTGCTCAAGCGCTTTCGCTGGAGCGTGCCGACCACTGCGCTGGTCGGCTGGCAGCTCATCGCCGGCGCCGTGCCGGTGAGCCTGGGGGCGGTCGTGCTGGAGGCGCCGCCGGACCTGGCCGGCCTCAGCCCCGAGGTGATGGTCGCGCTCGCCTACATCATCGCCTTTCCCATGGTGTTCTGCCAGTGGGCCTATTACCGCACCGTGCGGCTGTTTCCGGCCGCCATCGCCGCCATCGGCACCCTCGCCATCCCGGTGGTCGGCGTCTACGCCAGCGCGCTCATGCTCGGCGAGGCGGTGGGATGGCGCGAGTTCGCCGCCCTGCTGCTGATCTGCAGCGCCCTGGCCAGCGTGCTGTTGCCGGCGCGGCCGAGGCCGGGCCCGCCGGGCTAGCGCGCGAGCCCGGGCGCGCGGCCGACGCCCTGCGCCAGACGGTCGCCGACAGCGACACCACCTCGGCCACCTCGGCCACCTCGGATTGACGCGTTTCGGTCGTGATCGGACCCGGCCCTCACACCCCGTCGCGGGGTATCGCCGCGAGCCAGCTTCGGGCATAGACCGGCCGGCCGTTCTCGCTCGCCTCCAAGCGGGCGTGGACGTGGAAGGCGTCGGCGTCGCAGGTCATGAGCTGATAGGCCTCGATCCTGACCGCCAGCTCGCCGGCGCGGCCGAACTCGTCGACGCTCGTCTGCTCGAGACGCGCCGAGGTGGGGTCGTCGGGGCGGATCCGGTAGCGGCGCGTCACCGCGCCCGAGAAGGTCCAGCCGTCGCGGTCGATCCGCACCTCCCCGTCGTCCTGCTCGTGGACGAAGGAGAGCTCGCCGCTGGCGACGTCGGTCTCGAGCCGCACCACCGGCGCGGCGGCCGGGCGGAGCACCGTGCGCTCCCCGACCCGGGTCAATTCCGCCGGCGGCAGCGGCGCCAGCCGATCGTCCTCCGGCCGCGCCGGGCGGACCGGCAAGCTGAGATGGCTCGCGCCCGCGAAAACCGTCAGGCCCACCGGTTCCGGCGAGGGCCAGACGAGGGGCCACAGAGCGGTCGACAGGCAGACCCGGATGCGGCTGCCGGCGGCGAAGACATGGGCGTTGTCGTTGAGCCGGACCTCGACACGGGTGCGCCGGCCGGGCGTCAGCGGCGCGATGTCCTCGTGTCCGTCCCGGTGCGTGAGGTTGAGCACGCCGTAGCTGATCCGCGCCGAGGCGCCGTCGGGGCGCACCTCGCACAGGCGGACCGCGACCAGCGCGCTCGGCCGGTCGGCCGCCAGCTCCAAGGCGACCAGGGGCGCGCCGAGCATCGCCAGGTCCTCGGCCAGCGGCTCGGAGTCGAACGAGAGCGACAGGGCGTCGTCGGGCCGCTGGTCCGGCGGACATTCCGGCGCGTCGCCCCCCTTGTGCCACCAGGCGAGCGAGCAGGCGCCGAGACTTTGCGGCGAGCGCAGCGCGATCGGCCGTTCGGCGCCCGCCTGCGCATCGAGGCTGGTCGTCCGGCGGTCGGCGTTGAGGGCGAAGCGCCGCGCCGCGATGTCGGGCGCGGGCCAGGACGGCTCGGCCACCCAGCGGCCCGCGCGGTCGCCGTAGCGGGCCTTGGGCGGCTCGCTTTCGTGCATCCACACACGATACATCGGCTCGTCCATGATGCCGGTGTCGATGTCCTTCAGCCAGCGGTCCCACCAGCGCAAGGCCTCCTGCAGGAAACCCGCGTCCGGCCCCGGCGCGGCCTGGTGCGGGTACTGGTGGCCCCAGGGCCCGACCAGGCCCTTGCGCGGCACCGTCAGCCCGGCGAGCAGGCGGGGCACCGCGTTGGAATAGCCGTCGGCCCAGCCGCCGATGGCGTAGACCGGGCACGCGATGGCCGAAAAGTCCTCGCACACTGAGCCGTGCCGCCAGTAGGCGTCGCGGCGCTGGTGCTCGAGCCAGTCGACGATCCAAGGCCGCGCGGCCGCCATGCGCGCTTCCCACATGTCGCGCCAGGCCGGCCCCGCCAGCCTCGGGTCGGGCGGCCGGATCAGCGCCGGAAACATGGTGAACGACCAGCTCGGATTGTCGGTCAGCAGGCAGCCGCCCATGTAGTGGATGTCGTCGGCGTAGCGGTCGT
>JAWWCG010000593.1:0-2963 GCA_033720555.1 Kiloniellales bacterium
CGCGCCGGCGGCCCACGCCAAGGCGATTCCCAAGACCGGCGAGCGCCTGCCGGTGATCGGCATGGGCTCCTGGCTCACCTTCGACGTGCGCGACGACCCGGCGCTCCGCGCCCAGCGCTGCCAGGTGCTGCAAGCCTTTTTCGACGGCGGCGGCGCGGTGATCGACTCCTCGCCCATGTACGGCTCCTCCGAGGCGGTCATCGGCCACTGCCTGGGGCGCGTCGCCAAGACGGGTCCGCTGTTCTCGGCGACCAAGGTGTGGACGCTCTTCCAGGCCCGCGGCGAGCGGCAAATGGAGGAGTCGCGCCAGCTCTGGGGGGTGGACCGCTTCGACCTCATGCAGGTCCACAACCTGCTCGACTGGGAGGCCCACCTGGAGACGCTCGCGCGTTGGAAGGCCGAGGGTCGGGTGCGTCACGTCGGCATCACCACCTCCCACGGCCGCCGCCACGAGGACATGGAGGAGATCATGGTGAGCGAGCCGATCGACTTCGTGCAACTGACCTACAACCTGCTCGACCGGGAGGCGGAGGCGCGCCTGCTGCCGCTGGCGGCGGAGCTCGGCCTGGCGGTGATCGTCAACCGGCCGTTCCGCCAAGGCCGGCTGTTCGACTATGTCGAGCGCCATCGCCTGCCGGACTGGGCCGCCGAGATCGACTGCGAGAACTGGGCGCAGTTCCTCCTCAAGTTCATCGTCTCCCACCCGGCGGTCACCTGTGCGGTCCCCGCCACCCGGCGGGTGGACCACATGAACGAGAACATGGGCGCGGCGCGGGGGCGGCTGCCCGATGCCGCGCTGCGGCGGCGCATGATCGCCTACGTCGAGAGCCTGTGAGGCGATCCGGCGGGCCCTTCGGTGGCCGCCCTGCGGTGGCCGCCCTTAGGCCGCGCCGGGCCGATCCAAGCAGCCGGAAGGAGAGGCGGAGATGACGGACGCCAAGTTGAGCCAGAAAACCTGCACGCCCTGTCGCGGCGGCATACCGCCGATGACGCCGGAGGCGGTGGCGGATCTCTCGCCGCAGGCCCCGGACTGGGAGGCGATCGACGGCGCCACCAAGCTGAAGCGCGGCTTCAAGTTCCGCGACTTCAAGCAGGCGCTCGCCTTCGTCGACCGGGTCGGCGCGGCGGCCGAGGCGGAGTTCCACCACCCCGCGTCGATCGCCTTCGGCTGGGGCTTCGCCGTCGTCGAGCTGCAGACCAAGAAGATCAAGGGCCTGCACGAGAACGACTTCATCCTGGCCGCCAAGATCGACGAGATCGCCCGGGACCTAGCGGGGGCCTAGCGGAGGTCTAGCGGGGACCGAGTGGGGATCGAGCGGGCGACGCCGGGACCTAGCCGGGGCCTAGCCGGGACCTAGCCGTCTGCCGGCTTGATGCGCCCCGGCGCGCCGTGCTAGAGGGAGGGCCGCTCCCGCTCGGTTCCCAGCTTATCTAGCTGTCGCTCGAGGGTCCGGCTCCGGCCGGCGGCGAGTTCGTGAGACAAAGACCCGCGGAGGGGTGCCGGAGTGGTCGAACGGGGCGGTCTCGAAAACCGTTGTGCGCGCGAGCGTACCGTGGGTTCGAATCCCACCCCCTCCGCCAGCTAGTCTCGAGTTTCGCCGTCTCCGCCGATATTTCCCTGCAAACCCCCGAATTCCCCGGCTTCAGCGCCCCACTCCTACGGTGGAGACTGTCTCCGTCTTGCCGATAAGCGTGAATCGCCGCCGCCGTCTCCATTCGGGCATTTTCCGGTTCGGTTTCCCTGCTAACAGGGAAATCTACAGGGAATTCGGCTGATCTGCCTGTGTTTCGGGCCAGATGCGGCTTGGTTTAGCGCCTAATTTCAAAAGCTTGCCGGTGAATTCCCTAAACGACTTAACAGGGAATTTTCCCGACCGAACAGGGACCTTGTCGGAGATAACAGGGAATTCTCGGCCGGGAGCAGGGAAGCCTCAGAGTGCCGAGATCCAGGCTCGCTGATCAGCCCAGTGCATGCGATGCCGCGACTTGATGAGGCTGTTGGCGGTCAGGGTTGGGGACTGGCGACCATCGACGATCGCCTGGACAATGTCCGGCGCCAGGAAGGCGAGATCGACGAGGTGGGCGACCCGTCGCTGGGTGATGCCCTCGCGCTTGGCGACGGCCTGCATGCTCGCCCCGGCCTTGACCTCCTCGAACCAGGCCCAGCCCAAGGCAACGGCTCGGAGGAGCGTGCGGTCCACCTGGGGTGACGGGTCGCCCATCAGGAGCTTGGCCTCGACCCCACGGCGGCGAAGGGTGAACTCTCCGGCCAGCGACAGCGCATCAGGATTAATCTGCCCGGGGGAAACGCCCAGACGCTCAGCCAGGGCTGATGGGGCCAGAGCGACCGATAGACGCCCGGGCTCGATGTGCCCGCTGTCGGCAAGCGCCTTCAAAGTAGTAGCTCGATCCGGGCCCTTCAGGGCCGCGACGAGCGATTTGACGGCCGACGGAAGCGTCCTCAGCGTCTCAGGCGAAGCACCAGTGGTCAGGACCTGGGCTGCTGTTGAGGCTTCGAGCGCGTCGACGATCAGCTTGGCCACGGCCCCTTCAAGTGCGGCGGCCGGTAGTCGCCAACCGCTCAGATCAGGGTCGCCGCTGCCGGCGATGAGCCGCCGCGAGACGTAGTAGCGATGCCGTTTGCCCCGCCTGACAGCATGGGAAGGTGTCAGACGATCGCCGGTTTCGTCGATGAACTTGCCGGCCAGCGGCGACGAGGACGCGGCTGAGACTCTGGACTTCACTCGACCCGCCCCAGCAGTCAGCTTCAGCTGGACAGCGTCGAAGTCTTCTCGGTCGATGATTGCCGGGTGCAGGCCGGGATAGGTGCGCTCCTTGTGCCGGATCTCACCGATATAGACCGGGTTCGAGAGGAGGTGATAGATCCGCCCCCGGGTGAAGGGCCTGCCGCCATAGGACTTGCCACTCTTGAGCTGGCGACGCTTGCTGAGGAGGCCGCAGCG
>JAWWCG010000594.1:0-2957 GCA_033720555.1 Kiloniellales bacterium
AAGGCATCCGAAGGGCGACGATTTCGGCAATGCTCCTTTGTGTCGCGAGCGAAGTACCGAGGTCGCCGACGGCCAGATTGCTCAGCCAATCCAAGTAGCGGGCCCATGCCGGGCGATCGAGGCCCAATTGCTCTCGGATAACCGCGGTGGCCTCGCGTGTCGCGCTCTGACCGAGTATGGTCTCTGCCACATCGCCGGGCAGCACCTCCGTGGCGCAGAAGATCAGCAAGGAAACGACGAAGAGCGTGAGGCCCCCTAGAAGAGCGCGCTGCATCACGAGACGTGGGAGCATAATCGGCACTTCGCCTTTGAATATCACGCGCTGCTGGGGTCAGTCGGACAGCCAACCCATTTCGTGTATTCTCAGGCCATCGGCCTCGCCAAGAGGATTGCCCCGCCAACCTTTCAGTCGCTCGGACCGCGCGTCCAGCCAGTCGAGGAAAACCGGCACGATCGACCCGCCTCTCTCCCATATGATGCGTTGCGCTTCGCAATAGAGTTCATGTCGCCGGCCTTCGTCGACCGTGCCGCGGGCTTCGAGGATGACCGCGTCCAAGCGCTCGTCCTTGAACCGCGTTTCGTTCCACTCGGCATCCGAAGAATGAACCAGCGAAAGCCGCAAATCGGCAGTCGGGCGTGGGTTCCAACTGCTCATGTGGAAGGGGTATCTATACCAGACGTTCGACCAATAACCTTCCGCGGGCTCCCGTATCACGTTGAGGTTCAGGCCGATCTTGGCCGCCGTCTCCTTCAAGAACAATGCGGTGTCTGGCCCTTGCGGTCCGCCGGCGGCCTCCGAGGTGTGAAGGTCTAGCGTCAGGTTCTCCATGCCAGCCTTTTTCAAGTGAAATCTCGCTTTTTCGAGATCGAGGCTGCGTTGGGGGGATGTCTGTGCAGAAGTAACGATCGTTGGGCCCGATCGGCGTGTCGTTTCCGATCGTGCCGTAGCCCTTGTAAATGTTCTCCAATATGGCGTCCCGATCGACCAAATGCTTGATCGCGAGCCGGAGGTCCAGATGATCGGTCGGCGGACGATCGCACATCATCGGCATTGTGATGTGGCGGCTGGACTTGGTTGCCGCCATGGTGACGCCGGGCGTGCTTTCGATGATCCCGATGGTCTTTGGATCGACGCGCACGATGCAGTCGACATCGCCCGCCAGGAGAGCGCTGAGCCGGGCCGAGCTGTCGCCGATGCCGAAGCTCTCGACCTCGTCGACGTAAGGCCGTCCGTCGATGTGATAGTTCTCAAACCGTTCTGCGCTCATGCCCACGCCGGGACGAAAGCTCCGCAACCGAAAGGGCCCGGTCCCGATCATGTTATCGAAATCTGTGAATCCGTCCGGCACGATAACCGCGTGCATGTCGCCGAGGTACATGGGGAGGTCGGCGTTCGGCGAGTCGAGCACGATGACGACCGTGTCGTTACCTTCCTTCTTCAATTCCTTAATGGGACTTAGCCAAGCCTTAATGACAGAATCCGTGTTGTCGCCAATATGAAGCGCAAGCGAGTAGATGACGTCTTCCGGAGTCAGAGATTTCCCGTTGTGAAATTCGACATCTCGTCGAATCTTAAATCGCCAAGTCATGCCGTCGCTGGATACTTGCCACGACTCTGCAAGATCCGCTTCCGGCTCCGCGTTCGCGCCATAACGAACGAGCGTGCTGCCGATCTGATAGGCACGCAAGAAATCAAGAGAAGTGCCGAGCCGCCGCGGGTTCAAGGTGTCCGAGGCGCTGTGCGTGTACCAGCCGATGCGCATATGTCCGCCTCTTTGCGGCGTTTGGGCGAATGCGCGATCGCTTCGGGCGAGTATTCCGCTCAAGAGTCCGGCGGAGAAACCCAGTGCGGAAAGACGTTCAACGAATTCCCGGCGAGTGATCCGCCGGGAAACGAACTCCCGTTCCCAATGTGATGCTTGTTCATTCATTTGCTCGTTTCTCCCCGCTGACCTTATCTTGCTTTTAATGTGTGCTAACATCGCTCAAACAATCATTTCATCTGAGACACTCGTCGAACGAATGAGGTCAAAAGACTCTCGCAAAAGAGTTATGAGTTTCGTGATGAGTATTTCGCGATATCTAGGTTTATATGTTTTCTTAACGGCGATCGGGTCGAAATGAATAGTGGGGTATGAATGGAATATCAAATCATGTTTTCTTCCTAATCTTTACAGATAATGTTTAAACGGCGGGGCGGCCGGGGACGGCCAAATCGACGGCGGGATACCGGGGCGCGCGGCGCTTGCCGGGAAACCGAACCTCGGCGGGCTCTCTATGACCGGCTATGCCGTCCAAAGTCTGTGTGTTGGGCATCAGCTGCGCGACGCGACGACGATCCCGCCGCGCGAAACCATCGTCTTCGCGGATTTCCTGAAGGCGGACATCTGGGTCGGCACGGTGGTGTGCGCCGTGCCCGTGACCCGAACCGCGGACGGGCTCCGCGCCCTCAGCAAGGACAAGCCGATCGAGCCGGCGAGCGCGCATAAGTACCTGCAAAGCAAGTTCGGCGACGCCCTCGGCGACGCGACCGAGGCCATGAGGACGCTGGCCGGATCGCTCGGCGCGGACGATCTGGCGCACCGGGGCTTCCGGCTCTATGAGGCGTTCCGGCCGGACGTTCCCGCCGGCACAAAGGGTTGGGGCGCCAGGGGTAGGCTGGATCTGGACAAGATAGGATCCCTGGCGACGTAGGTGGCGCGGCCCGGTCGTCGCGACGGTGCCGGCGGGCTGGGCGGGCGGGCTGGGCGGGCGGGCTGGGCGCTCGAACTGGATGCGCGGCTCGGCGCATCGGCTTCTGGATCGCGATGCGGACCGTCGGGACGGGGCCGCAAGAGCGGCCGCACCCGACCCTGAGGCGAAATTGACGGATAGGCGCCTTAGACGGCATCGGACCTAAGGCAGAAAAGCTCCCAGTTTCCAGCAACGTCCCTGAGGGTAGCTTGTCCGCGCTCCTC
>JAWWCG010000595.1:0-2956 GCA_033720555.1 Kiloniellales bacterium
CGGTCGGCATTATCGCCGCGCAGTCGATCGGCGAACCCGGTACGCAGCTCACGATGCGAACCTTCCATATCGGCGGCGCGGTCCAGCGCGGCGCCGAGCAGTCGAGCGTGGAGGCGCCGGTCGATGCCACGGTCAGCATCAAGAACCGCAACGTGGTCATCAACTCCGACGGCATCCCGGTGGTCATGGGCCGCAATCTGGAGGTCGTGCTGGTCGACGAATCGGGCCGCGAGCGGGCCCATCACCGGGTGCCCTACGGCGCCAAGCTGCTCGCCGACGACGGCGCGACGGTGGAGAAGGGCACCAAGCTGGCCGAGTGGGACCCCTATACCCTGCCGATCATCACCGAGAAGGAAGGCATCGTCGGCTACGTCGACCTGATCGAGGGCGTGTCGATGCGCGAGGTGCTCGACGAGACCACCGGCATCTCCAACCGCGTGGTGGTCGACTGGAAGCAGCAGCCCAAGGGCAACGAGCTGAAGCCGCGCATCACCCTGCGCGACGACGCCGGCGAGGTGGTGAAGCTGGCCAACGGCCTGGAGGCCCGCTACTTCATGTCGGTCGACGCCATTCTTTCGGTGGAGAACGGCACCCACGTCAAGGCGGGCGACGTGATCGCGCGAATCCCGCGCGAGACCTCGAAGACGCGCGACATCACCGGCGGCCTGCCGCGGGTGGCCGAGCTGTTCGAGGCGCGCAAGCCCAAGGACTACGCCATCATCAGCGAGGGCCCCGGCCAGGTCGAGTTCGGCAAGGACTACAAGACCAAGCGCCGCATCGTCGTGGTGCCCCAGGAAGGCGATCAGGAGCCGACGGAATACCTGATCCCCAAGGGCAAGCACATCTCGGTCCAGGAGGGCGACTACGTCGAGCGCGGCGACCTGCTGATGGACGGCAATCCGGTGCCGCACGACATCCTCGACGTGCTCGGCGTCGAGGCGCTGGCGGAATATCTCATCAACGAGATCCAGAGCGTCTACCGCCTGCAGGGCGTCAAGATCAACGACAAGCACATCGAGGTGATCGTCCGCCAGATGCTGCAGAAGGTCGAGATCTCCGATGCCGGCGACACCACCTTCCTGGTGGGCGAGCAGGTCGACCGGGAGGAGTTCGACGAGGTCAACGAGAAGGTGGTCGCCGACGGCGGCCAGCCCTCGGCGGCCCGCCCGGTCCTGCAGGGCATCACCAAGGCGAGCCTGCAGACCCGCTCGTTCATCTCCGCGGCCTCGTTCCAGGAGACCACCCGGGTGCTCACCGAGGCGGCGGTCCAGGGCAAGACCGACAACCTCCTCGGGCTCAAGGAGAGTGTCATCGTTGGCCGCCTGATCCCGGCGGGCACGGGCGCGGTGATGAACCGCATCAAGCGGATCGCCGCCGAGCGCGACCGCGAGCTCGTGGAGCTGAAGGAGCAGGCGGCCCTCGAGCTGGCCGAGGCCGAGGAAGCCATGGCCGAGGCGGAAGGCGAGACGGCGCCGGTCGCCTGAGGCCGCGCCGGAGGGCTTGGGCTTGGCCGGCCGCTCGCCGCCGCAGGTGGCCGGCCGGCCCGGCTAAAGTTTTGATGCAAAAGTGTTTCTCGGCCCTTGACGGGGTTGGGGCGCGTCAATAGTATGCGCCCACCTTGCGGGGCTGGTGGTGGATCCGAGCGATCCAGACGCAGCGCCAAGAGATAACGGGAACACATATAGCCGACGAAGGCTCCGAAAGGTCCGCGGGGAGCGAGCGGGTTGCTCCCATGCGGGCATTTGCATCGCAATTGCGTGGCAATTCCGCTGTCGAGGGTGTGCATTCATGCCGACGATCAACCAGCTGATCCGCAAGCCGCGGCAAAGTCCGGTGGCGCGCAACAAGGTTCCGGCGCTCGAGGCCTGCCCGCAGAAGCGCGGCGTGTGCACGCGCGTCTACACGACGACGCCGAAGAAGCCGAACTCGGCGCTGCGCAAGGTGGCGCGGGTGCGCCTGACGAACGGCTTCGAGGTGATCAGCTACATCCCGGGCGAGGGCCACAACCTGCAGGAGCATTCGGTGGTGATGATCCGCGGCGGTCGCGTCAAGGACCTGCCCGGCGTGCGTTATCACATCATCCGCGGCACGCTCGACACGCAGGGTGTCAAGGACCGCCGCAAGCGCCGTTCCAAGTACGGCGCCAAGCGCCCGAAGTAGGGCCAGGAGGAATCCGCTCATGTCGCGCCGTCGCAGAGCCGAGAAACGCGAGGTCTTGCCGGATCCCAAGTTCGACGATCTGGTGCTCTCGAAGTTCATGAACAGCTTGATGTACAACGGCAAGAAGTCGGTCGCCGAGGGCATCGTCTACGGCGCCTTCGACCGCATCGGCCAGCGTGGCGGCCAGGATCCGATCCGGGTGTTCCACGAGGCCCTCGACAACGTCAAGCCGGACCTCGAGGTGCGCTCGCGCCGGGTCGGCGGGGCGACCTACCAGGTGCCGGTCGAGGTGCGCGCCGACCGCGCCCAGGCGCTCGGCATCCGCTGGTTGATCAACGCCGCGCGGGGGCGCTCCGAGGCGACCATGTCCGACCGCCTGGCGAACGAGCTGATGGACGCCGCCAACAACCGCGGCAGCGCCGTCAAGAAACGCGAAGACACCCACCGCATGGCGGAGGCCAACAAGGCCTTCTCCCATTACCGCTGGTAATCGGGACCGCTGGAGGCTCGACCTATGGCTCGCGCGACCGATATTTCCCGGTATCGCAACATCGGCATCATGGCCCACATCGATGCCGGTAAGACGACCACGACCGAGCGGATTCTCTTTTATACCGGCCGCTCCTATAAGATCGGCGAGGTCCACGAGGGCACCGCCACCATGGACTGGATGGAGCAGGAGCAGGAACGCGGCATCACCATCACCTCCGCCGCCACCACCTGTTTCTGGAAGGGGATGGACGCGCAGTTCGACGAACACCGCATCAATATCATCGATACCCCGGGACACGTGGAC
>JAWWCG010000596.1:0-2954 GCA_033720555.1 Kiloniellales bacterium
CCTGGACCAGCTCGTCAAATGGCTGGTGCTGCGGCACTTGCCCGCCCCGGGCGTCGAGGTGACCGGCTTCTTCAATCTGGTATTGGTGTGCAACACGGGCATCAGCTTCGGGCTGCTGCCCGGGGAATCGCCGTGGAAGCCGTGGCTGCTCAGCGCCTTCGCCGTGGCGGTCGTGATCGGGCTGCTGATCTGGGTGCGCGGTAAGGATTCGCGTCTGCTGACGGCCGGCGTGGGCCTGGTGGTCGGCGGGGCCCTCGGCAACGTGGTCGACCGCTTGCGGGTGGGCTGCGTGATAGACTTCCTCGACCTGCATGCCGCCGGCTGGCACTGGCCGGCCTTCAATCTGGCCGACAGCGCCATCACCGTCGGCGTGGCGCTGCTCCTCGTCCACGGCTTGTTCTTCGAGCCGGAGCAGGGTAAATAGGTGGATTCGTTGGAGGAAAGAACGATGCAGCGCAAAGACTTGAAGGCGGCTGTGGCCGTATCGGGTGTGCTGCTGTTGCTGGCGGGCTGCAGCGGTGTACGGGATCAGTTTAGCCTGACCTCCACGCCGCCGGACGAATTCAAGGTGACGACTCGGGCCCCCCTGGCGATTCCGCCGGACTACACCTTGCGCCCGCCGGCGCCGGGCGAGCCGCGGCCGCAGGAGGGCACCGCCACCCAGCAGGCCAAGCAGGCGATCTTCCGGGCGGCCGACGAGGACGGCCCCTCGCTCGACGAGGCCATGCCCGCCGACGGCCGCACGGTGGGCGAGCGCGCCCTCTTGCTGGAGGCCAACGCCGACAACGCCGAGTCGGACATCCGGCAGATCGTCAATCGCGAGAGCCAGACGCTCCAGGAGGAGGACGGCTACCTCTACGACGTCCTGGTGTTCTGGCGCGACGAGGTGCCGCCGGGGCAGGTCATCGACGCCGAGGCCGAATCGAAGCGCTTGCAGGAGAACGCGGCGCTCGGCAAGCCGGTCACCGCGGGCGAGACGCCGACCATCGAGCGCCGCAAGAAGGCGATTCTCGAAGGCATCTTCTGAGCCGGGCCCGCGGGCGGCGGCCAATCGCCGCCACAGCCCGCCATACCCCGGCGCAGGCTGATGCAGGCTGTCGAGGCGCCCGTTCGGGAATTCGCGCCGGTTTCGGTTGCAGCCCGCCGCGGCGAGGCCATATAGAGGTCGGGACCCGGGCGGGGCGGCGCGCAGCGGCGCTTGCGGCCGGGGCGAGCCGTCGAACAGGCGATGAACAGCCGATGCCAAACCGCAAGACCCGCAAGACCCCTCTGCCGCTCATCCTCGCTTTTCTCTCGATCTTGGTGCCCCTCGCGCTGGCCGGCGCTCCGCCGGCGGCCCAGGCCAAGGTCTTCGACCCGGTCACCTTCACCCTCGACAACGGGCTTCAGGTGGTGGTGATCGCCAACAAGCGCGCCCCCATCGTCACCCACATGGTCTGGTACAAGGTCGGCGCCGCCGACGATCCGCGGGGCAAGTCCGGGCTCGCCCACTTCCTGGAACACCTCATGTTCAAGGGGACCGATAGCCTCGGGCCGGGCGAATTCTCGCGCATCATCGCCCGCAACGGCGGCCGGGAGAACGCCTTCACCGGCCCCGACTACACAGCCTACTTTCAGACCGTCGCCAGCGACCGCCTGGAAATCGTCATGCAGCACGAGGCCGACCGCATGACGAACCTCAAGTTCACCGACGAGCTGGTCCTGCCGGAGCGCGACGTGGTGCTGGAGGAGCGCCGCAGCCGGATCGATCGCGACCCCGGCGCGCAGCTCGGCGAGGCCCTGCGCGCGGCGCTCTACCTCAATCACCCCTACGGCATCCCGGCGATCGGCTGGGCCGAGGAGATCCGCTCGCTGACCAGCCAGGACGCCATCGACTTCTACCGCCAGTGGTACGCGCCCAACAACGCGGTGCTGATCGTCGCCGGCGACGTGGAGCCCGAGACGGTGCGGGCCCTGGCCGAGACCTATTACGGGGCGATCCCGGCGCGCGAGGTGCCGGTGCGCCAGCGTCCGCCGGAGCCGGAGCAGCTCGCCGCCCGCCGGGTCGTCCTGGAGAACGAGCGGGTGCGCCAGCCGTCGGTGACCATCAGCTACCTGGCGCCGAGCTATCGTGCGGGCGCCAGCGAGCATGCCGACGCGCTGTCGGTGCTGGACGAGATCCTGGGCGCCGGCAGCACCAGCCGGCTCTATCGCGCGCTCGTGGTGGAACAGGCCGTGGCGAGCGCCGCGGGGAGCAGCTATGGCGGCGATTCCTTGGACTTGACCGACTTCACCCTTTACGGCTCGCCGCGCCCCGACGTGCCGGTCGAGCAGGTCGAGTCGGCCTTGCGCCGGGAGCTGGCGCGCCTGCTCGAAGACGGCGTCAGCGAAGAGGAGGTGGCGCTCGCCAAGCAGCGGATGATTGCCCAGGCGGTCTATGCCCGCGACGCGCTCAGCACCGGCGCGCGCGTCCTCGGGCGGGCGCTGACCACCGGCGGGACGGTCGAGGACGTCGAGGGCTGGCCCGAGCGGATCGAGGCGGTCACCGTCGAGCAGGTGAACGCCGCGGCCAGGGCCGTCTTCGACGAGCGCTCCTCGGCCACCGGCATCCTGCTTCCGGAGCCGACGTCGTGACCCGGGCGCTCGCGGCGGGGGCCGCCAGCCTTCTCCTGGCCGGCCTCCTGCTGGTGGCGGGCGGGCCGCCGGCGCGGGCCGTCGAGGTGCAAGAGGTGACCAGCCCCGGCGGCATCACGGCCTGGCTGGTCGAGGATCACAGCAATCCGATCCTGTCGCTGGATCTCGCCTTCCTCGGCGGCGGCGCGCTCGACCCCGACGGCAAGGAAGGCTTGGCCTACATGGTGTCGGGCCTGATCGACGAGGGCGCCGGCGAGCTCGATTCCCAGGCCTTCCAAGCCAAGCTGGAGAACCTGGCCATCGGGCTCAGCTTCGATGTGTGGCTGGAATCCTTCCAGGGC
>JAWWCG010000597.1:0-2953 GCA_033720555.1 Kiloniellales bacterium
AGCAGCCCGAGCGCGACCGGCAGGCCCCTGCGGCGGTCGATGACCCGCGCCAGGTCGGCGTTCTGCAGGTCGTCGTAGGTCTCCCGGTCCCCGGCGTAGCCGTAGCGCTCGGCGAGCACGTCCCGCAGCGTCTCGGCGCGCCTTGGCAGCGACTCCTCGGTGCCCAGCTTGCCCCCGATGTCGGCAACATCGCGGACCAGGAGCGACAGGTGGTGGCGATAGCGCGCAAAGTCGAGGTCCGGCCGGCGGTAGGCCGCGAGCAGCAAGCCGGCCTCGGCCAGATCGATCTCCGAATCGGGCCGTTCGCCGATCTGCCGCAGGCGCCTTTCGATATCGGCGACCTCGGCCGGGTCCGGGATTGTGCTCGGACGGCTCACGCGTCCTCCTTCGCTACGGGCTTCAACGCCAGGTAATTCACCACGCGGCGGACGTAA
Source organism: Kiloniellales bacterium (assembly GCA_033720555.1). Taxonomy (GTDB): domain Bacteria; phylum Pseudomonadota; class Alphaproteobacteria; order Kiloniellales; family JAKSDN01; genus CALJXB01. The sequence continues at coordinate 435 of JAWWCG010000597.1, forward strand.
GGCACGCCCTTCGCGTGGGCGACGACTCGGGCCATCTCGTCCGGACTATGGACGACCCCGATCAGATAGACGGACTGATTGACCGACTCGATGGAAACGTTGAGGGAGTTGATGGCCCGGTCGGTGAGCAGCTTGGCACGCAGGCGCGTTTCGATCCAGCGGTCCCGGGCGTATTCCGCCAAGGAATCCTTGTCGCTCAGTTCGATCTCGTTGATCACTTCGCGCACCCCCTGCGACTGCCAGGCGATGCGCACCGCCTCGACCCGCGCCGCCGGGTCCGGGACCGTGCCGCTCAGCAGGACCCGGCGGTTCTGGACCTGCAGGTGGACGTCGAGAAACAGCTCCGTGCTGCTGGCCAGCAGCCGCTGATTGATCTCGGCGCGGATCCAGGTGTCTTTGGCCGCACCCTCGACGCCGCGGTCCTGGACCGCGGTGGCGCCCACGGTCGCGCCCGCGCCCACGGCGGCCGTGGTCGGCGAACACGCGCTCAGCCCCACCGCGGCGCCGATCAGCGCTAGGAGGACCGCCGCGCCGGGGCGGCGTTTTCTATCGTTCACGAGCCGTACCTGAAGAGCCGTGCCTAGAGATCGGGGCGCCATGCGTCCATTAGGTGGCGCGGAAACCGGCCGGGCGCAACGAGGATCACGTCGAACCTGACGGACAGGCGCGCCAAAGCGGGCCGCTGCTGCAAAAAAGCCTCGGCCGCGCGGGCGATCCGCGCCCGCTGACGGCCCCCGAGCGCCTCGCTCGCGCTCGAGAGGTCGTCGCGAGTCTTGACCTCGACCATGGCGAGGATGCTGCCGCGACGCGCGATCAGGTCGATTTCGCCGGCGCCGCTGCGGTAATTGCGGGCCACCAGGCGATAGCCCTTGAGCCGCAGCCACCAGGCCGCCAAGCCTTCGGCGCGTCGGCCGCGCCGCCAAGCCAGGCGCCGGCGCGCGACGGTCATTCCCGCTCTGGCGGCGCTGCCGGCCGGTCGCCGGCCGCGCTGAGCTCGAGGGCGCGCCGGTAGACCCGCTTGCGGGGCAAGCCGGAGGCCGCCGCGACGCGGCTCACGGCGTCGCGCAGGCTGGCCTCCTTCAGCGCCGCGCTGAGCTGGGCATCGAGGTCGACCGCGTCGTCCCCCGCGCCTTCTGCTGCCCCGGCGACGACCAAGGTCACCTCGCCCTTGGGCGGCCCCTCGGCGTCGACCCGCGCGGCCAGCGCGCCGAGGGTGCCGTGGCGCAGCTCCTCGAAGCGCTTGGTCAGCTCCCGGGTCACGGCGGCCGGGCGGTCGCCGAACGCCTCTGCCATGGCGGCGAGGCTCGCGGCCAGCCGGCGCGGCGACTCGAAGAAAACGAGGGTCGCGGGAATCGCGGCCAGCTTGTCGAGAGCCCGGCGCCGGGCGCCGGCCTTGACCGGCAGAAAGCCGGCGAAGAAGAAGCGGTCGCTGGGCAGGCCCGACAGCGTCAGGGCGGCGAGCGCGGCGGAGGCGCCGGGGATGCAGGTGACCGGCAGGCCGGCCGCCTGGGCGGCGCGGACCAGCTTGAACCCGGGATCGGAGACCAGCGGCGTCCCGGCGTCCGACACCAGCGCCACGCTCTGGCCATTCTGCAGCGCCTCGATGAGGCGCGGGCGCACTTTCTCGGCGTTGTGTTCGTGATAGCTGAGCAGCGGACGAGAGAGGCGGTGGGCCGCCAGCAGCTTGCGCGTCACCCGGCTGTCCTCGCAGGCCACCTGGTCGGCGGCCGCGAGCACGTCCAGCGCCCGCAACGTGATGTCGCGCAGATTCCCGATCGGCGTGGCCACCAGATAAAGGCCAGGGGCGATCTTCGGCCGTTTACTTGGGCCACCAGGCTCGCTAGGCTCTGGCGGTGTTGCCCTCGTGACCGATGCCGCCGCGTCTGAAAGTGTCTTACGTGTCATCAGTAATCTATCGTGCGGGGCGCCTCGCGGCCGTCTGGCTCGCCCTGGCGTTCGCCCTCGCCCTGGGATTGGCGGGCTGCGGGACCGACACCGTAGCCAACCCGGAGCCGCCGGCGCAATATACCGCGCCGGGGCCGGTTGGCCCAGTCGAGGCGGAGCCCGAGCCCGAGCCGCCCAGCCGCCTGGAGGCCTATCAGGCCGGGTTGATTCCCGCGCCCGACGAATACCCGGTGACCCGCGCCGCCCTGCTGTTGCCGCTCACCGGCCGCCATGCCGCCATCGGCCAGGCCCTGCTCAACGCCGCCCAGATGGCGCTGTTCGATGTTGCCGACGAGCGCTTCGCGCTGGTCGTGCGCGATACCGAGGGGACGCCCGAAGGCGCCCTCCTGGCCATCCAATCGGCCCTGGAGGAGCGCGTCAACGTCGTCCTCGGGCCCCTGTTCGCGGCCTCCGCCTTCACGGTCGCCGCGGAGACCCGGGCGGTCGGCATCAACATGCTGAGCTTCTCGAACGACCAGGCGGTCGCCGGCGACGGCGTCTTCATCGCCGGCATGCCGCCCGGCGAGCAGGTCGTGCGCATCGTCGACTACGCCACCCGCCAAGGCTACCAGCGC
>JAWWCG010000598.1:0-2949 GCA_033720555.1 Kiloniellales bacterium
CGCCCGGCGGTGAAGGATTCCCAGACCAGCTCGTGCAGGCCGAGCACCGAAACCAGCGCCGTCGCCTTCAGCAGGACCAGCCAGTTGTTGCCGAAGCTCGGCAAGGCGTAGCGCACCAACTGCGGCCAGATGATGCGGCGAAAGACCAGCGGGCCGCTCATGCCGCACGCCACGCCCGCCTCGATCTGGCCGCTCGGGATCGCCAGGTAGGCGCCGCGGAAGGTCTCCGTCATGTAGGCGCCGTAGATGAAGCCGATGGTGAAGACGCCGGCCGTGAAGTGGTTGATCTCGATGTAGCCCCACCAGCCGGTGGATTCGCCGAGGTAGTTCAGAAACTGCTGGCCGCCGTAGAACAGCAGCAGCATGAGCACGAGCTCGGGAACGCCGCGAATCAGCGTGGTATAGGCATTGGCGAACCCATTGGCGACCTTCGAGGTCGCCAGCTTGCCCCACGCCCCCAGCAGTCCCAGAAAGACGGCAATCAGGATCGAGCAGAGCGCCACGGCCACCGTGACCGAAGTCCCCCTCAGGATGGAGGGAAGGTAGGCGATGACCGTGTCCATGGTCGCGCTGCCCCGATCGAGCCTGGCCGGTGCGCCGGGAGGAGCCTGGGGCTCCTCCCGCTAGGAAAGTGAAATCAGGAGCCGGTTTCGGCGCCGTAGATATCGTAATCGAAGTACTTGGCGTTGATCTCCTGATAGGTGCCGTCGGCGCGGATCGCCTTGATGGCTTCGTTGAAGGCCTCGCGCAGCTCGTCGTCGCCCTTGCGCACCGCGATGCCGACGCCCTCGCCGTGGCACTCCGGATCGTTCTGTTCCGGGCCCACGAACTCGTAGTCGGCGCCTGCGTCGGTCGACAGGAAGCCCTCGTCGGCCTGGGTCGAATCCGAGAAGCTCAGGTCGATGCGGCCGGCGGCGAGATCGAGAAAGACCTCTTCCTGGGTGCCGTAGAGCTGGAGGTCCACGTCGGGAAAGATCTTCTCCAGGAAACACTGGTGGGTCGTGCCGCGCTGGGTGCCGACCGTCATGCCGGCCAGGCCCTCGGGCGTCACCTCGACGTCCATGCCCTTGCGCCCGACGAAGTACGCCGGGGTGTTGTAGTACTTGTTGCTGAAGTCGACGCGTTTCTTGCGCTCTTCCGTGATCGACATGGAGGCGACGATGGCGTCGTATTTCTTGGCCAGGAGCGCCGGGATGATGCCGTCCCAGTCCTGCTCGACCAACTCGCATTCCCGGCCCATCTTCTCGCAGAGCGCCCAGGCGATATCGACGTCGAATCCCTTGAGGGTGCCGTCCGGCTCCTTCCAGGAGAACGGGGGATAGGCGCCCTCGACGCCGATGCGAAGTGTGTCTTGCGCCGAGGCCGGCGCGTGACCCGCGGCAAGCGCCAGCACGGCCGCCGCGGCAAGTGTGGTCATAAACCGTTTCACGCTGTTTCTCCCTTTCCTCTCATAGTCCTCTCATACTTCGAAATCTCGGCTCTTGCGGCCGGACGACGGCCGGCCCCTCACTTCAAAGTCCCGGCCAAGAACTGCCGAAATCGCTCGGATTTCGGATTCTCGAAGACGTCTTGTGGCGGTCCGGATTCCTCCACCAGGCCTTCGTGAAGGAACATCACCTGATCGGACACCTCGCGCGCAAAGCCCATCTCGTGGGTGACCACGAGCATGGTGCGGCCCTCCTCGGCCAGCTTGCGCATGACCCGCAGCACCTCGCCGACCAGCTCGGGGTCGAGCGCCGAGGTGGGTTCGTCGAACAGCATCACCTCCGGCTCCATGGCGAGCGCGCGGGCGATCGCGGCGCGCTGCTGCTGACCGCCCGACAGATGCGCCGGATAGTAGTCCTTGCGCTCGTACATGCCGACCCGCCTCAGCACCTCTTCGCCGTGCTCGATCGCCTCGGCCTTCGGCACCTTCAGCACGTGGATCGGCGCCTCGATCACGTTCTGCAAAACCGTCATGTGGGACCAGAGATTGAACTGCTGGAACACCATGGCGAGCTTGGCGCGGATGCGCTCGACCTGCTTGATGTCCTCCGGCTCCAAGCCCTTGTTCGCGCTCTCGCGCATGCGGATCAGCTCGCCCTTGACGTAGACCTGCCCGGCGTTGGGCGTTTCCAGAAGGTTGATGCAGCGCAGGAAGGTGCTCTTGCCGGAACCGCTGGAGCCCAGGATCGAGACGACGTCGTGGTCGTTCGCCCGCAGGGAAATGCCTTTCAGCACCTCCAGAGACCCGAAACTTTTGTGGATACCCTCCGCGACCAAGGCCGCTTCGCCTCGGTCGGAGTCCGTGCCAGCCTCCGCCATGCCTCAGCGAGTCTCCCCGTCCGATTGGCGTTTTCGCCTCTTTGCGGAAAGGTTAGACGCCTTTGGGGGGCTTGAAAAGCATAAATAATACCAAAGACATGCAGCCCGCCACCCGGCAAGCGGCGTTATTCGGCGTCGCGCTCCGGCGTCATGAGGCGCGCGATGCGCGCCTGTTCCTCGGCGCTGAGCGCGGCCGGCGCGGCCGGCCGGCGGCGTCTGAAATAGAGCGCGACCCCGCCCGCGCCGAGCAGCAGGAGGGCCGCCGGGCCGAACCACAGCAGGTAGTTTCGCGGCGACAACGGCGGGCGCAACAGCACGAAGTCGCCATAGCGCGCCACCAGGAAGTCGAGCACCTCCTGGTCGCTGTCGCCGGCGGTGAGGCGCTCGCGCACCAGCAGGCGCAGTTCGCGCGCGAGCGGCGCGTTGGAGGTGTCGATCGACTCGTTCTGGCAGACCAGACAGCGGATGACCTGGGACAGATCGCGCGCGCGGCTTTCCAGCGCAGGGTCGTCGAGCACCTCGTCGGGCAGCACGGCGGACGCCGCAAGCGGCGCCAGGAGAGCGAGAACGAGCGCCAGGCCGGCCAGCGCCCGGCGGACTCCCCAGTGGAAGCCCGGGCGGCGTCCCCGGCGGAATCCCCGGCGC
>JAWWCG010000599.1:0-2945 GCA_033720555.1 Kiloniellales bacterium
CCGACCCGGGTCGCGGCCTCTCGAGGCCGTCTGGCCGGCACCGACAGGGGTCTCGCTTCGAACGGCGGAAGAGTATTTGCCGCCGTCAAATTATGGTTAACAAATATGGTTAACGCGCCGTTTAGGAACTCGTGGATTTCTTGCAAACTCTGCGGTAATATTAGGTTTCATACTTAACAACGCCGTCGCCACTCTCCCATTGATTTGGGGGTATTGATGAGGGGGCTAGCGCCGCATCTCGCAGCATTACTATGGTCAATATTTCGATTTAGACTTCGATACGCAGGGAGCGGCCGCGCGGCGGCTGAAATCCGTCGGGCAGGTCATCATTTCAAGGCGCCTTGGCGCGGCAGCGGCGCAGTCTCCGCACTCTCCTTGGTCTTGATGCTGGATGCCTCCGCGGCGGTGGAGGGCCTCTGCGGTGACCGGACGGACCCGCTCTGCGACCGCTTGGTCCATGGCCTGGCGGTCAACGCCTCCGAACGCCTGGGCTCGGACCCGGCGGGCGTCGCCCAAGGCGATGCGGCGGGCTACGCTGTAGGGGAGGCCTTAGGCGAGGCCCGGGCGAAAGAGCCGTCGATCCCCTTCGGCGCCGAGCCCCTGGCGACGCTGCCGATGACGGCGGTACCGTCGATCGACGCCCTGGCCGAGCCCGACGGGTGGGGCTCGCTGTGCGTCCAACCGAGCGCCTGGATCGATCCCGACATCGACCGGAACAAGGAGCTGATCGATCGCGCGGGGATCTGCGTCGAGACGCTCCAGTTCGCCGAGAACGGCTTGAACTGGCGCATCCAGATTCTCGACAGCGGCCGGCCGGGCCACAATTGGGTGCTGTTGCACGACGACGAGAATACCGCCTTCGACGCCGCGCTCTACGCCATCGCCAAATACGGTGGCAAGGCGGTCGAGGTCGATCTCTTGCGCCCGATCCGCGCCAGCGCTTTCGTGGATCCCAATCACAACTTCGCCACCGCCGACGACCAGAGGCGCACGTGCCGGGGCGCCGTGCGCCCGGCCGCGCCGCGCTTCACCCAGACCATCCTCGAGCATCTGGGCGCGCCGCCTTATCTCTCCCTCCACAACAATTACGACGGCCACCTGCGCAGCGGCGGCAGCGGCAACATGTCGGTTCGCCACAGCGGCCGCGGGCTGCTCGGCCTGCCGGCGCACAGTTCCGCCGATCGTTTGGCCGACGAGGACAATTTCATCATCGTGAGCGGCCTGAAGCCGCCGCTGCGCATGGCGGATCGGGTTCGCCAGATCACCGAAGAGCTGCGCGCCTCGGGCATCAACGTGATCTACGAGCACGTCGAGGAAGAGTCCTACGACTGTTCGCTGTCGAACTATCTGCTGCTGCACGGCGGCGCCGAGCCCGGCCAGTACTTCAACATCGAGGCCGAGGACGGCGATTACCGCTCCCAGATCGCCATGATCGACGCCCTGCTCGGCAAGCTGATCGGCCCGCTGAGCGCGTCGCGCTGATCGCGCGGCGGGCCGCCGCGCCTCGGGCGCCGCTCTAGGCCTTGCCGGCGACCCGGTCCCAGAATTCGCCGCGGTCGTTGGAGCGGGGAAAGGGCTCGTCGGGGGCGGTCTCGCCGAGGAATGCACAGAGCGGCCCCCAGCCGTCCTTGACCTGGTAGACCAGCAGTTGGCGCGCCGGGATCGCCGCCTCCACGGCGGCGTTGTGGGCGGCGAACGCGGCCATAAGGCCGGCGTCGTCGAGCTCGCTCGCAAAGCCGGACTTCTCGATGACGCCGACCGCCATGTCGAGCCACGCTCGCATGTCCTCGGGCGCGCGGTCCCGTTCGGCCATGAGCTTGTAGATCGTCTGCGAGAAGCTCTCCGTCCAGCGCTCCGGGCTGCGCACGGTGAGGACGAACTTGGCCGAGGGATAGGCCGCGACCAGCTCGCGATAGAACCCGGCGGTCGGCCAGTCGACGGCGCTTTGGTAGCCGTCGTAGATCGCCGGCCAATCGGGACGCCCGTTCACCGCCGCCGCCCAAAGCGGCACCTGCACGGGCCGGTTCTGCAGGACTTCCTCCATGTGGTGGCACGGGCCCAGCCCCAGGCGATGGAGCGCGAGCTTGAGCGAATAGGTGCCGGTGCGGCCGACGCCGACGCCGATGACCCGCAGGTTCATGACGACGCCCTCCCAAGGGCCGGGCGGGCCGGGTCCGCGCCCCGGTCGCGCCGCGACGCCGGCCTTGCCGTCCGCACTAGGACTCTCTCGGATGGATTTCGCCGATCCTCGACGCGATGGCCTGGTAGAAGCCGCCCAGGACCTCGTCGGCCTCCGCCTGGGAGACGCCGTCGGGGTCGTAGATGCCCCGCCAGCTCAGCTCGGACCTGTCGTCGCCGAGCGGCCGCACCCGCACTTCGCCGACATAGTTCTTCACCGGCAGGGGAGAGGACTGGATCGTGTAGTTGAAGGCATAGTCCTCGGGCGCGTAGTACGCCAGCAGAAGGTGCGCCTCGCCGCCGCCCTGCAGCGTGTTGACTTTGGTCGCGCCGAGGCCCTCGCCGGTGCGCTGGCTCTTCGCGATCGGCGGCATGATCGCCTCGGACGGCTGGTGGAAATCGACCGTCTTCCACAGCTCCTCCGCCGGAACCCGATAGACCGCGGCGACCGCCGCGCCCGACTTGGCCTTGCTCATGTGCGATGCCTCCCCCCAGATGCCTTGTCCCCAGATGTTTTACCGCCGGGCGAACCGCTGAGGCCGCCCGGGCGGTTTCGAGGTTAGCAGAGCGGGGCGCCGCGGGCCTAGAGGGTTCGGCGGGCGCTTCGGGGCCAAGAGACGGGCGATGGACCTCGCTGTCCGTCTTTGCTAGGACTGCCGCCGCCGGCGAAGCCGCCGGCCCGAGTCTGGGTTGTTCGCCGCCAGTCCGTGGAGCGGGCGGGCGGCGAACTCAAGCGAAGCGGAACAGCCATAGAGCGTCGAGCCCGC
>JAWWCG010000600.1:0-2942 GCA_033720555.1 Kiloniellales bacterium
CGCCTGCAGGCCGGGCAGCTGGTCGCCCATTTCGCCCTCGAGCTCGGCGCGCGGCACCAGGGCGGCCACCGAATCGACCACCAGCACGTCGACCGCGCCGGAGCGCACCAGGGTGTCGGCGATCTCCAGCGCCTGCTCGCCGGCGTCGGGCTGGGAGATCAGCAGCTCGCCCACGTCGACCCCGAGCTTGTTGGCGTAGGCCGGGTCGAGGGCGTGCTCGGCGTCGACGAAGGCGCAGGTGCCGCCCAGCTTCTGGGCCTCGGCCACCACGTGCAGCGCCAGCGTGGTCTTGCCGGAGGATTCCGGCCCGTAGATCTCCACCACCCGGCCGCGCGGCAGGCCGCCCAGGCCGAGGCCGATGTCGAGGCCGAGGGAGCCGGTCGAGACCACCTCGGCCTCCACCACCGGTTGCTCGCCCAGCTTCATGATCGAGCCCTTGCCGAAGGCCCGCTCGATCTGGCCGAGCGCGGCATCGAGCGCTTTCTGCTTGTCCACGGACTTCCCCTCGACGAGACGCAAGACGTTCTGAGACATGTGCGATTTCCCTCTTATCCCACAGCGGTTCGGGGTCTGCAATCGCCCTCAATGTACGTGCTTTGTTCCGAAGAGCGCAAGCGAAAAATGAGAACAAAGCCGGAATTTCTTTGAGGGCTTTCGTGCGGCTGGCCGGCGCGAAAGGCCCGAGCGCGCGGCCGCGACCTCCGGCGCCACCTGGCCGATTAGCGCGGCCCGTCGCTCTCCCCGGGACGGCCGAGCCCGCGCGCCGCCGGCCGTCGCCGCCGGCCGTCGCCGCCAGCCGGAAGCGCCGGCCGAAGTCGGCTTAAGCATTCGCATTAACTTTACATGTTAATACTTGTTAATTACTTGCGAATTCTCGAATTCGTGATATATTCCCCCAATATTTCCGTGACAGTGCAGAGAGTCGCGGACGCGTTTTCTTGCGGCCGCGACTGGGGACGTTATTCGCGGGAACGTTATTCGTAGGGACGTTATTCGACGCTATCGGACGTCATTTCAGGGGCCCTCGCGAACGAGGGCGGCATTGATAGGGGGATAGGATGGGTTTCCAACGCCTTGGCGCGGTCGAGCTCGGCTGGTTGAAGCAGCTCCGCGCGATACAGAACGAACATCGTCGCTGCCGCTGGATCGAGGACGACCCGCGCGGCGACAAGCCCTATTGCGGGGCGCCGGTGAAGCCCGGCTCGAGCTACTGCGACGCCCACCACGAGCGGGCCTACTCCAAGCGCAAGCTGAAGCCGATTTCCCTGCCGAAGAACCTGCAGTAGGCCTTCGCTAGAGCATTTTCCACTCACGTGGAATCGCACCGGCCCGCGCCCCCGCCGACCAGGATCGCTGGGACCACTGGGACAGCCGGGGCGGCAGGAACGCCTGGGACTAAAGGGACAAGTGGGCGGCCGGGGCCTCAGGCCGCCTTCTCGCCCATCACCTCCTTCACCTTGCCGGCCAGGTCCTTGAGGGTGAAGGGCTTGGGCAGGAAATGGATGCCGGCGTCGCGGCCGAGGCGCTGGCGGAAGCCGTCCTCGGCGTAGCCCGAGATGAAGATGACCGGCATGTCGGGGCGCGATTCGCGCACCTTGCGCACCAGCGAGGGCCCGTCGAGGCGCGGCATGACCACGTCGGTGATCAAGAGATCGACCGCCTGGCCGCCGGCGCTGAGCACCTCGAGCGCCGCCTCGCCGGAGTTGGCCTCCAGCACGTTGTAGCCCTTGTTCTTGAGCGCCCGGGCGCCGAAGGCGCGCACCGCGTCCTCGTCCTCGACCAGCAGCACGGTGCCCATGCCGGTCAGGTCGCGGCTGGGCTCCGGCGCCGCCGCAAGGGCCTCGCCGGCCTCCTCCTCGGCCTGGTGATGGGGCAGGTAGATCGAGAAGCTGGTGCCCTGGCCGAGCTGGCTCTTGACCTCGACGAAGCCGCCGGTCTGGCTGACGATGCCATAGACGGTGGAGAGGCCGAGGCCGGTGCCGGCGCCGACCTCCTTGGTGGAGTAGAACGGCTCGAAGATGCGGTCGAGGTCCTGCTCGGCGATGCCGGAGCCGGTGTCGCTCACCTGGATGCGGGTGTAGTCGCCGGCCGGGATGATCTCGCCCTTGCGCTTCATCGGCCGCGCCAGGTGGACGCTGTCGGTCTCGATGGTCAGCGTGCCGCCGTCGGGCATGGCGTCGCGCGCGTTGACCGCCAGGTTGATGATCACCTGCTCGAGCTGGCCCTGGTCGGCCCTCACCGGCCCGAGGTCGCGGCCGTGGATCATCTTCAGCTCGATGGTCTCGCCGATCAGCCGGCGCAGCAGGTTCGACAGCTCGGCCAGGATGTCGGTCATGTCCAGCACCCGCGGCTGCAGGGTCTGCTGGCGCGAGAAGGCGAGGAGCTGGCGCACCAGGCCGGCGGCGCGGTTGGCGTTCTGCTTGATGTGCATGATGTCGGCGAAGGACTGGTCGCCCGGCTTGTGGCGCAGCAGCAGGAGATCGGAAAAGCCGATCATGGCGGTCAGCAGGTTGTTGAAGTCGTGGGCGATGCCGCCGGCGAGCTGGCCGATCGCCTGCATCTTCTGGGACTGGGCGAACTGAACCTCGAGGCTCTTCTGCTCGGTGGTGTCGATGAAGTGGGCGACGATCTCGCCCGCCGCCGCCTCTCCCGCGGGCGCGGACGCCAGGCGGGTCAGGTGGAGCGCGCAGACGCGCCCCGCCTCGCCCGCCATGCGCACCTCGATGGGCGTCTCCCAGCCCCCCTTGAGGGCGACCTGCAGGCTGTCGCGGTCGCGTTCGTCGACCAGCTCGGCGAGCGTCAGGCCGGGCGCCGCCGGCCGGGCGATCCCGGCCAGCGCGAGGGCCGCCTCGTTGTGGTCGAGCACCGCGCCCGCCGCGTCGCAGGTCACGATGCCGACCGGCGCCGCGTCGAAGACCTGGTGGTAGATCCCGGCCTGCGCC
>JAWWCG010000601.1:0-2940 GCA_033720555.1 Kiloniellales bacterium
GCCCCCCGGCCGTCGCCAAGGCGACCCGGCGCGGGCCGAGCCGGGCGCGGGCCGCCGCCTCGACCGCCAGCGGGTAGAGGACGCCGTCGTCGTCGCGGCTGGGGGCCTCGCACCCGCCCAGCCGCCACAGCCGGCCCTCGCCGTCGCGATAGCCGGCGTCGCCGGTTCGGTGCCAGACCTCGCCGCCGACGCGGATCTTGGTCTCGCGGTCGTGGCGCGGGTCGAGATAGCCGGCGACCACGTTGGGCCCATGGACGACGATCTCTCCGGGCTCTCCGGGCGCAAGCGCGATGGCCTCGAGGTCTTCGTGGGCGAGGGGGGCGGCCAGGAGGGGCATCGGGGCGCCGAAGCGGTCGGGCAGGATCGCCAGCCGGACGCCGGGGGCGATTCGTCCGGCGCCAAGGCCGCGGTCTTCGGGCGCGCGTGACCCGTGGACCATGGCGACCTCCGACGACGAGAGCCAGGCGATCGGCTCGGCCTCGGTGGAGCCGTAGAGCGCGGTGACCTCGGCGCCGGGGGCCGCGCATTCGAGCCGCGCGATCAGGTCGGAAAAGACCGGCCCGCCGCCGGTGACGATGTGCCCGAGGCCGGCCAAGGCTGCCGGTCGGTCCCGCTCGGCGGCCAGCAGGCGCTCGAGCAGGGCGGGCGCGGCGATGACGCGGCGCGCGCCATGGCGGACGACCTGGTCGATCAAGGCGGCCCCGTCGGCGCGGTCGGGCCGCCCGAGGCCGGTTTCCGGGATCAGGCACGTGCCGCCGTTTGCCAGGCACGCCAGCGCGAAAATGGGGAGCGCGACCAGGTCGATCGACCCCGGGCGCGCGAGGATCGGCGCGAGCGCGTCGAGCTGGGCGGCCAAGACGCCGTGGGTCCGGGGCACGCCCTTGGGCCGGCCCGAGGTTCCGCTGGTGAAGGTCACGAGCGCGGTGTCGCCGCCGCCGCGCGGCGCGATTCGGGCGTCCGGTGGGCAGCGCGCCGCGGCCGACAAGGCCTCGGCGCCCGGCACCGCGCGGCCGGTCGAGGCCTTGATCGGGACGTGCGCGAGGCCGCGCGAGACGAGCCGCAGCGCGTGGGCCTTGGGGGCGGCGATCAGTGCGCGCGGCGGCAGGGCCTCGCAACACGCGTCGATGTGGCGGATCCCCGCCGAGGGGTCGAAGACGACCGGCACGGCGCCGATGCGGAGCAGCGCCAGCAGGACCGCGTAAAGCTCGATCGACATCGCCTCCAGCACCACCGCCGGATCGCCGGCGCCAAGGCCGCGGCCGCGCAGGTAGGCCGCGATCCGCGCCGATCGCCGGTCCAGCTCGGCATAGCCGACGATCTGGCGTTGTCCGGGTGGGCCCGCCACCAAGGCCGGCGCGGCGCCGCGCGCGCTTAGCCCGGCCGAGAAGATTTCCGCGACGTTCATGCCAGCGCCTTTGCGAAGAGGGCGTAGCGGCGAATGACCTCGGCGAAGCGGCGGCTGTAGGCGGCCGACGCGTTGGCGTCGTGCATCAGGGCGTGGATGACGGCGCGAAAGCCGCACGTCCGGGCCTCGCGGTTGATCTCGTGGAACAGGAGCCGGCCGAGGCCGGCGAACCTGCGCCCCGGCGCGACGGCCATGGTCTTGAGGATCAGCGTATCGATCGGCGCGCCGCGCTCTGCCTGCGCGCGGTCCGGGACCGCGAAGGCGAAGCCGACGAGCCGGCGGCCCCGCTCGGCGAGCACGACGTGGCGATGGTCGCCGGACCGGGCGAGGGCGAGGTAGGTCGCTTCGAACGACCGCTCGGGAATCCGCGTATAGAGGAGGTGATCGGAGAAGCAGGCGTGCGCCAAACGGTAGATGTCGCGCAGCTCCTCCCTCGGGCGCGCCGGGTCGAGGCGGCGCAGGCCGACGCCGGCGCGGGCGAGCCGCCGCTCGAGTCCGGCGAGCGCGGGATCCTCGTAGGTCAGCCGGGTCGTCAGGCGCGAATGATAGGTCGCGACCGGCGAGAAGCCGGCGTCCGTCATGTCGACCACCCAAGCGGCGGGGTTTCGCGGCTCGAGGAAGAAGGCCGGCCGCTTCGTGCCGCCGGTGACCAGACGGTAGCCGTGCCATGTCGAGCCGTCGATCGGTCCGACGGCGATGGCGCAGCCCGCCTCGCGGAGCCGGTCGCAGGCGTGGCGCAGGAGCGCACGGGCGGCGCTGCGGCTGCCCGCCCGATAGCCGCCGATATAGCCGCATCGTCGTCCGTCGAGCCTGGCGGTCTCGTGCCACCACAAAGAGGCGCGCGCCGCGACGGCCTCGCGCCGGTCGCAGACCAGCCAGGTTTCCTGCGGCGGTGCGTGCGCCTCTGTCGTCGCCGACGCCGGGGCCCGGCGGAGTTGGAGAGCGGGCGCCATCACGCCGCCTCGACCTCGTCGCCGGCGGCCGCCCCTGCGGCGCCGAGGAGCCGTGTCACCTCTCCCGTTCGCCCGTCGATCTCCACGACATCGTCGTCGCTCAGCCACCGGGTCGCGCCGCGAAGGGCGACCACGGCGGGGATTCCCATTTCGCGCGCGACGATCGCCGAATGGGAGAGCAGGCTGCCGCGCTCGACGACGACGCCCGCCGCGTGGACGAACAGCGTCACCCAGCCGGGGTCGGTGTGGTCCGCCACCAGGATCGCGCCGGCGGGAAACTCGGCGTCGCGCGGGTCCCGCACGACGCGCACCCGGCCGCGAACCGTGCCCGGGCTGGCGCCCATGCCGCGCCGGCGATCCGAGCCGTCCGGCGGTTCGTCGTCCCTGTCTTGGACCTCGGCGCGGATGTCTCCGAACTGAACGGCGCCGGTCGTCACGAAGCGCGGCGGCGGGTCCGGGGCTTTCGCGTAGGCCTCGAACTCCGCCTTGCGGGCCCGCGCGATCGGGCCCAGCTCCGCGCTGCTGGCCGTGCCCTCGGCGAAGCCGAGCAGCTCGCCCAGCTCGAGGTAGAAAACGTCGCGC
>JAWWCG010000602.1:0-2936 GCA_033720555.1 Kiloniellales bacterium
CCGGGCGAGTTCACGCGCCGCGCCTTCGACAACGGCAAGCTCGACCTGTCCGAGGTCGAGGGCCTCGCCGACCTGATCGCCGCCGAAACCGAGGCCCAGCGCCGCCAGGCCCTGAGACAGATGCGCGGCGCGCTGTCGGCGCTGACCGAAGACTGGCGCCATCGGCTGCTCGCCGCCCTCGCCCACCTCGAAGCGGCCATCGATTTCCCCGACGAGGACCTGCCGCCCGAGGTCTGGGACCGGGCGCAGGCCGAGGTCTCGCGGTTGTTGGACGACATTTCGCGCTATCTCGAGGCAAATCCCGTGGGCGAGCGCCTGCGCGACGGCTTCCAGATCGCCATCGTCGGCGCCCCCAACGTCGGCAAGTCGAGCCTGCTGAACGCCTTGGCCCGGCGCGACGTGGCGATCGTCGCCGAGCAGGCGGGCACCACCCGGGACGTGATCGAGGTCCATCTCGACCTTGCCGGCTACCCCGTCATCCTGGTGGACACGGCCGGGCTGCGGGACGAGGTTTCGGCCGGCGCGATCGGCACATTCGGGGCGGTCGGGGCTGTCGAGGCCGAGGGCATGCGCCGGGCCCGGCTGCGGGCGGCGGACGCCGACTTGAAGCTGGTGGTCGCGGACATCCGGGACTGGCCCGCCCTGGAGGCCGGCACCCGGGCGATGATCGACGACCGCGCCATCCTGGTTTTGAACAAAAGCGATCTCGCGCCGCCGCCGGCGGCCGAAGCCGGCGGCCGGCCGCCGTTCGTCGTCTCGGCGCGCGACGGCACCGGGCTCGACGCCCTGCTGGACCACCTGCAGGACGTCGTGACGCGCCAGTTCGGCGTCTCGGGCGCCGCGCCCGGGCTCACGCGCCTGCGCCACCGCCAGGCGCTCGAGGCATGCCGCGACGCCCTGGAACGCGCCCTTGCGGCGGCGGACCGGGCAGGTGGCGCGGGGGACGATGCGGGCGATGATGCGGCGCTGGTGGCGGAGGATCTGCGTCTGGCGGCCCGGGCGCTCGGCCGGATCACCGGCCGGGTCGACGTCGAGGACCTGCTCGATGTCCTCTTTAAGGAATTTTGCATCGGAAAGTGACAGTCTGTCGGCTGCCGCGCCGCGGCGGCAGCGGACCGAGAGCGGCTGTTTCACGTGAAACAGCCCGCCGCCGGAGCGGCGGGCACCGGCGGCGAGTCGAGCTTTGACTTGGGACCAGCGATCACCTAAGAGGACTGCCATGCGAAGGGCCGATGTCATCGTCGTCGGGGGCGGGCACGCGGGCTGCGAGGCCGCCGCCGCGGCCGCGCGCATGGGTGCGCGGACCCTGCTCGTCACCCACAAGGTCGAGACCATCGGCGCAATGTCCTGCAATCCGGCGATCGGCGGCCTCGGCAAGGGCCACCTGGTCCGCGAGATCGACGCGCTCGACGGCCTCATGGCCCGCGCCATCGACCGCGCCGGGATCCAGTTCCAGATCCTCAATCGCAGCAAGGGCCCGGCCGTGCGCGGCCCCCGGGCCCAGGCCGACCGCAAGCTCTACCGCCAGGCCATGGCCGATCTTTTGGCGGAAACCCCCGGCCTTTCGATCCTGGCGGCGCCGGTCGAGGACCTGCTGATCGACGGTCAGGGCCGCTGCCGGGGCGTCGTGACCGCCGATGGCATCGAATTGGCGGCCGGGGCGGTGGTGCTGACGACCGGCACCTTCCTGCGCGGGGTCATTCACATCGGCGAACGCCAGGTGCCGGCGGGGCGCGCCGGCGAGGCGCCGGCGGTCGGCTTGGCGCGGACCCTGGCGCGCCGCGGCTTCGCCCTCGGCCGGCTCAAGACCGGGACGCCGCCGCGCCTCGATGGCCGAACCATCGATACCGCGGGCCTGACGGTGCAAAAGGGCGATCAGCCGCCGACGCCCTTTTCCACCCTGACGCAGGAGGTCGCGCAGCCCCAGATCGACTGCCATATCACCCACACCAACGCCCGGGGCCACGCGCTGATCGAGGCCAATCTGCACCGCTCGCCGATCTATTCCGGCCAAATCGAGAGCAGCGGGCCGCGCTATTGCCCCTCCATCGAGGATAAAATCGTCCGTTTCCGGGACCGCGCCAGCCATCAGATCTTCCTGGAGCCCGAGGGGCTCGACGATCCCACGGTCTATCCCAACGGCATCTCGACCTCCTTGCCGGAGGCGGTCCAGGGCGCGCTCCTGAAGACCATTCCCGGCCTCGAGCGGGCGGTCATGCTGCGCCCCGGCTATGCCATCGAGTACGACTACGTGGACCCGCGCGAGCTGCGCCGCACCCTGGAGACCCGGCGCATTGCGCGGCTGTTCTTCGCCGGGCAGATCAACGGCACGACCGGCTACGAGGAGGCGGCCGCCCAGGGGCTCATGGCCGGCATCAACGCGGCGCTGGCGGCCGGCGTGGCCGATAACAGCGCCGCAGACGCGCGGGGCGGGGGGGTCTGGCTCGACCGCACGGAGGCCTATATCGGCGTCATGATTGACGATTTGGTGACCCGGGGCGTGAGCGAGCCCTATCGCATGTTCACCAGCCGGGCCGAATACCGGCTGCGCCTGCGCAGCGACAACGCGGACCTGCGTTTGACCCCGCGGGGCCTGGAGATCGGCTGCGTCGGCCCGGCGCGGCGCCGGAGTTTCGCCGGAAAGTCGACGGCGCTCGCCCGCGCCCGGGATCTGGTCCAGTCGCTCGGCGCGACGCCCGACCGCTTGGCCGCCGAGGGCCTCGAGATCAACCGCGACGGGGTCCGGCGCAGCGCCTTCGACCTGTTGCGCCACCCGAACGTGGATCTCGCCCGCTTGAGCGCCATTTGGCCGGAGTTGGCCGAGCTGCGGGCCGATGTGGTCGAGCAGATCGAGATCGACGCCCGCTACGCCGGCTATCTGGCGCGCCAGGAGGCGGACATCCGCGCGTTCCGGCGCGACGAAGCCCTGCTCCTGC
>JAWWCG010000603.1:0-2930 GCA_033720555.1 Kiloniellales bacterium
CGGCGCACGGCGGCGCGATCTACGCTTTCGAGGAGATCCCCGAGCGCTTCGTCCTGGGACCCGACGACGGCGCGGACCCGCAGCTATCGGACGGCGCGACGGGCGGGGCCGCCGGCCATTCCAGCCATGGGACGCCCGACAATGACTGAGACGCTGACACACCGCCTGCCGCGACGCCGCTTCATCGCCATCGCCGGCGCGGCGGCCGGCTACGCGCTGTTCCCGGCGGCGGGGCAGGCGGGGACGACGGTCCATCGCTGGCGGGGCACGGCGCTCGGCGCCGTGGCGTCGATCGATCTCGTCCATCCGGACGCGGCCGCGGCGAACCGCCTGCTGGACGGCGCCGTGGCCGAGATCTCCCGGCTCGAGCGGATCTTCAGCCTCTATCGCGGCGACTCCGCTCTCTCTCGCCTCAACCGCGACGGCGTCCTGACGGCGCCGCCGCTGGCGCTCGTCGAGCTGCTGAGCCGGGCGTGCGACGTGAGCCGTCTGACCGGCGGCGCCTTCGACGCGACGATCCAGCCGCTTTGGCGGCGTTATGCCGATCACTTCGCGGGCAATGCGGCGGCGGACGCGGCCCCGCCGATCGACGACGTCCTGCCGCTGGTGGACTGGCGCTCCCTCGAGATCGCCCCGGCGCGGGTCGCCTTCAAGCGGCCGGGCATGGCCGTCACCCTCAACGGCATCGCCCAGGGTTTCATCACCGACCGCGTCGCCGCGCTGTTGCGGCGCAACGGCGTCGACGACGTCTTGCTCGACCTCGGCGAAATTCGCGGCATGGGGCGGCATCCCGACGGCCGGCCGTGGCGCGCGGCGATCGTGGATCCGGCCGATCCCGAGCGGCGCCTCGGGCGCATCGAGCTGGCGGAGCGGGCCCTCGCGACCTCGGGCGGCTACGGCACGCTGTTCGACGCGGCGGGGCACTTCAGCCATCTCATCGATCCGCGGACCGGACGGACGGCGCCGGCGACGCGGAGCCTCACCGTCGCTGCGCCCGATGCGACCACCGCCGATGGCTTGTCGACCGCCTTCGCGGTGATGGACGAGTCCGCAATCGCCGCGACCGCCGCGACTGCCGCGACCGCCGGGGGCGGTCCCGACTGGGCGGTCTATGTCGCCGATAGGACGGGGCTCAGGCGAATCGCGCTCTGACGAACCTCGGGATAGCCCCGGCCCCGACGGCGATCCGATCGGCCGGCCGCTGCGTATAACCTTGGTCATGAGGCTTTCGCACCATAGCCGCGATCGGCGGCCGCGTTCGCGCGTCCGGGCGACCGCCGCCGTCGGCGTCACCCTATTTGGCGCCCTGTTCGGCGCCCTGGGCGCCGCCCTGGTTGCCGCCGGTCCGCTTGGGGCCGCGCTTCCCGGCTCGGACGAGATCGCCTTCAAGGTGCTGCGCGGCGGCGAGCCGCTCGGCCATCACCGGGTCGCGTTTCGCCGCGAGGCGGGCGATCTTCACGTGGAGATCGACATAGACCTCGAGGTCAAGCTCGCCTTCGTCACGGTCTTTCGCTATCGCCACACCAACCACGAGGTCTGGCGCGACGGCCGGCTGGTCTCGATCGAGACCGAGACGAACGACGATGGCGAGACCTACTGGATGCGCGGTCGCGCCAGCGATGCGGGCCTCGCCGTGGAGGGCTCCAGCGGCAGCTTCGTCGCGCCGGCGGACGTCATGCCGACCAGCTATTGGAACGCTCAGACCGTCACCAAGAGCCGGCTGCTCGACACCCAGCGCGGACGCCTGGTGGACGTGGAGATCGTGCCGGCGGGCAGCGAGACCATATCGGTCGCGGGCGAACCGGTGGAGGCGCGGCGCTACGCGGTGAGCGGCGACCTGGAGCTCGACCTCTGGTACGCCGCCGACGGCGAATGGGCCAAGATCGCGTTCGAGGCGCGCGGCGCGGAGGTGGTCTATCGGCGCTTGGGCGCGCCGGCGCCCTCGCCCGGCGTCGAGGAGGCGGCAAGAGCGGGATGACGACCGCGCCGTCCTCGGCGGGCTGCGCCTGGATCACCGGCGCCAGCTCGGGTCTGGGCCGCGCCTTGGCCCGGCGCATGGCGGCCGACGGCTGGACGGTGGCCGCCTCGGCGCGCGGCATCGAGGCCTTGGCGGCGCTGGCGCAGGGCGCCGAAGACCGGAAGGGCGCCATTCGCGCCTATCCTCTCGACGTCACCGACGCCGCGGCCGTCCCGGCTGTGGTCGCGGCCATCGAGAGGGACCTGGGCCCAATCGACCAGGCCGTGCTCAACGCCGGCACCCACCGGCCGGTGCGCGTGGCGGACTTCAGGGCCGCGGATTTTCGCAAGCTCGTCGACCTCAACCTCATGGGCACGGTCCACTGCCTGGCGGCGCTGCTGCCCGGCATGATCGCGCGGCGCGGCGGGCGCATCGCCGTGGTCGCCTCGGTGGCCGGCTACCGGGGGCTGCCGACGTCGGCCGCCTATGGCATGACCAAGGCCGGGCTGATCAACATGGCCGAGGCCTTGAAGCCGGAGCTGGACGGCCTCGGCGTGCGCCTTCAGGTGGTCAATCCCGGCTTCGTGCGCACGCCCCTGACCGACAAGAATCCCTTTCCCATGCCCTTCCTCATGGAGGTCGAGGACGCGGCGGACGCGCTCTACCGGGGACTGGGCTCCGAGCGCTTCGAGATCGTCTTCCCGCGGCGCTTCGCCTATATGCTGAAGGTTCTGCGTTGCCTGCCGGCACCGCTCGCCTTCGCGATCACCCGGCGCCTGGTCCCCGAGTCGTGACCGAGGCGCGGGACCTCGCGGCGGCGGTCGCCGCCTACGCCAATTTCTACGAGACTCTGACGCCGGAGAGCCTGGAGCGGCTCGACGCGCTGTGCGCCGCCGACGTGCGCTTCCGCGATCCCTTCAACGACGTGAGCGGCGTCGCGGCCTACCGCGCGATCCTGGCGGACATGTTCCAG
>JAWWCG010000604.1:0-2930 GCA_033720555.1 Kiloniellales bacterium
CCTGGCCGGACCGGCGCTCCTGATCCTGGCCTACCGGGTGATCCCGCCGCCGGTCACGCCGCTCATGGTGATCCGGGCGGTGCAGGGCGAGGCGATCGACTACCGATGGACGCCCCTCGAGGACATCTCGCCCCATCTGGCCAAGGCGGTGATCGCCTCCGAGGACAACCGCTTCTGCGAGCACTGGGGCTTCGACTTCGGCCAGATCCAGGCGATCTTCGACGAGTGGCGCGAGGGCGAGCGGCCGCGCGGCGCCAGCACCATCACCATGCAGACGGCCAAGAACATCCTGCTGTGGCCCGACCGCCAGATCTTGCGCAAGCTGTTCGAGGCGTGGCTCACGCCGCAACTGGAGCTGCTGTGGAGCAAGCGGCGCATTCTCGAGGTCTACCTCAACGTCGCCGAGATGGGGCCGGGCATCTACGGCGCCGAGGCGGCGGCGCAGCAGCATTTCGGCAAGGCCGCGGCGGCCTTGTCGCCGCGCGAGGCGGCGCTGCTGGCCGCGGCGCTGCCGAGCCCGCGCCAGGCCTCGCCGGCGGCGCCGACGGCCTATCTCGATAGCCGCGTGCCGGTGATCCGCCAGCGCATCGCCCAGTTGGGCCCGATGCTCGCCTGCGCGTCGTAGGTGCGCGTCGTAGGTGCGCGTCGTAAGCCGGCCAAGCCGGCGGTCTCAAGCCGCCTCCACGCTCTGCTCGATGGCGCCGAACAGGCTCCGCCCCTCGCGGTCGAGCATCTCGATGCGCACCCGGTCGCCCGCCTTGAGGAACGGCGTCGTGGCGCTCCCCGCCTCAAGCTTCTCCAGCATGCGCCGCTCGGCGATGCAGGCGCTGCCGCGGCTGCGGTCGTAATTGGAGACCGTGCCGGAGCCGACGATGGTGCCGGCCGTAAGGCGCCGCGTCCGGGCCGCGTGGGCGATCAGCCGGGGGAAGTCGAAGGCCATGTCGCGGCCGGCCTCGGGCGCGCCGAACGGCGCCCCGTTGACCGAGACCCGGAGCGGCAGGTCGACCTTGCCGCCGTCCCACGCCGGTCCCAGCTCGTCCGGCGTCAGCGCCACCGGCGAGAACGCGCTGGCCGGCTTGGACTGATAGAAGCCGAAGCCCTTGGCCAGCTCGCCCGGCACCAGATGGCGCAGGCTGACGTCGTTCAGCAGCAGCAGCAGGGCGATGCGACCGCGCGCCGCCTGCGCTGTCGTGCCGAGCGGCACGTCGTCGGTGACCACGCCGATCTCGGCCTCGAAGTCGAGGCCCCAGGCCTCGTCGGCCAGCGCAATCGGGTCGCGCGGTCCCAGGTTGGCGTCCGAGCCGGCCTGATAGACCAGCGGATCGTGGCGGAAGCTCTCCGGCAGCTCGGCGCCGCGCGCCCGGCGCAAGAGCTCCATGTGGCTGAGGTAGGCGCTGGCGTCGACGAACTGGTAGGCCCGCGGCAGCGGCGCCGCCACGGCGGCCGGGTCGAAGGCCCGCTCGCCCGGCAGCGCGCCGGCGTTCAGCCGCCGCGACACCGCCTCGAGGCGGGGCCGCGTCTGCGCCCAACGGTCGAGCGCCGCCTGCAGGTGGGGCGCGATCTCGGGCACGGCGAGCGCGCGCGTGAGGTCGCGGCTGACCACCAGCAGCGCGCCGTCGCGGCCCTCCGTCCTGAGGCTGGCGAGCTTCATGGCGCAATTCGGCCCCACGCGGCCCCGCCGGTCAACTCCTGCCCGCCGACGGCGGCGAAGGGTTGGCGGGCCGCGCCCTCGCGCTTTAAGGTGCGCGCGGTCGACCGGAGTCCGCCATGGCCGAGTACAGGACCGCATTGCTGAGGGACGGGTTTCGATACCTCGAGGGCCCGCGCTGGCGCGACGGCCGCCTGTGGATGTCGGACATGTGGGACGGCAAGGTCTACGCCCTCGATCCGGCGGGGGCGGCGGAGGTGGTGGCCGAGGTGCCGAACGGCCCGTCGGGCCTGGGGTTCCTGCCCGACGGCACGCTTCTCGTCGTCTCCATGGGCGACCGCCGCGTGCTGCGCCTCGACGACGGCCGGCTGGCGTGCCACGCGGATCTGTCGGCGCTGTCGCGCGAGCGGCCCAACGACATGGTGGTCGACCGCCGGGGCCGCGCCTATGTCGGCGATTTCGGCTACGATATCTGCGCCGGCGCCGCCATGGCGCCCGCCAACCTGGTGCTGGTGCTGCCGAGCGGCGAGGCCCGGGTGGCGGCCGAGGACCTCGCCTTTCCCAACGGCGCGGTCATCCTCGACGGCGGCGACACGCTGGTGGTCGCGGAGTCCCTGGCCGGCCGGCTGACGGCCTTCGATATCGCGGCCGACGGGTCGTTGGCGAACCGACGGCTCTACGCCGACCTGGGCGACCAGATGCCCGACGGACTCTGCCTCGATCGAGAGGGCGCCATCTGGGTCAGCTCCTTCGAGCACGACGTCTTCCTGAGGGTTCGCGCCGGCGGCGAGGCGGTCGACCGGGTCCCGGTACCCGGGCGCCGGGCGGTCGCCTGCCAGCTCGGCGGCAACGACGGGCGCACGCTGTTCTGCCTGACCTGCGAGACCACCTGGGAGGAGGTCTGCGCCGGGCGCGGCCGCGCGCGGGTCGAGACGGCGCGGGTCGCCGTGCCGGGCGCCGGCTCCCCTTAGGCTGCCGTGGAGCCGCTCGCCATGACGCGTCCTTTCGATCTCGTCGCGATCCGCACGGCACACGGCCGGCTGGCGCGCCGCTTGGCGATCCTGCTCCTCCTCTTCGCCCTCCCGACGGCGGCGGCGGCCGAGCCGGCCCGCTTCGAGGCGCTGATGGCCTCCGGCACCGCCGCCTACCAGGCCGGCGACTTTGCCGCCGCCGCGCGATCCTGGGGCGCCGCCGTCGCCGAGGCGGAGACGTTCGGCCCCCTGGACCCGCGTCTCGCCGCCAGCCTCGACAGCCTGGCCGAGGCCCGCCGCGCCCAGGCCCG
>JAWWCG010000605.1:0-2926 GCA_033720555.1 Kiloniellales bacterium
CGTGGTCGAGCAGCAGCTCGACCACCGCCAGATGACCGAGGGCGCTCGCCAGGTGCAGGGCCGTCAGTCCGTCCCGGGTCCGGGCGTCGGGCGCGGCGCCGCGCTCGAGCGCGTAGAGCGCCAGATCGGCGTCGCCGACGAAGGCGGCCTCGAGCAAGGCGCGCTCGAGGCTGTCGGGCGCCTCGCTCTGGGCCCTGGCCGCGAAGCTCCAGGCGAGCAGCAGGACGAGTGAGATCCGGCCGGCGCGACGGATGGCCGAGTGCCGCACCGGAGCCCCGGCCGGTCCGGTCTATTCGGCCGCCTTGGCGGCCACCGGCTCGACCCGCGCGGCGCAGAACTTGAACTCGGGGATCTTGCCGTAGGGATCGAGCTGCGGATTGGTCAGCAGGTTGGCGGCCGCCTCGGCGAAGCAGAACGGGATGAAGACCATGCCGTCCGGCACGTCGCGGTCCTGGCGCGCCTTGAGCACGATGGTGCCGCGGCGCGTCGCCACCTTGATGAAGCCGCCGGGGTCGATGCCCTGGCGGTCGAGCTCCCGCGGCGACAGGCAGGCGACCGCCTCCGGCTCCAGGTCGTCGAGCACGGTGGCGCGCCGGGTGATCGCGCCGGTGTGCCAGTGCTCCAGTAGGCGGCCGGTGCTGAGCACCATGGGATAGCTCTCGTCGGGCAGCTCGTCCGGCGGCACCAGGCCGGCGGGCACGATCCTGCCGCGCCCGCTCTTGGTCGGAAAGCCGTCGCCGAAGATGATCTCGTTGCCCGGCTTGTCCGGCGCGTCGGCCGGATAGGTGACGGCGTCCTCGCGCTCGAGCCGCTCCCAGCTGATGTTGTTGAGCGACGGCATGACCTTGGCCATCTCGGCATAGACCTCGCTCACGTCCGCGTAGCGCCAGTCGAGGCCGAGCCCCCGCGCCAGCTCCTGGATCAGCTCCCAGTCCTGCCGCGCCTCGCCGGGCGGCGGGATCACCTGGCGGGCGAGCTGGATCTCGCGGTTGGTGTTGGTGAAGGTGCCGGTCTTCTCTGCGTGGGCCGAGGCCGGCAGGACGACGTCGGCGTGCCAGGCGGTCTCGGTGAGGAAGATGTCCTGCACCACCAGATGCTCCAGCTTGGCCAGCGCGGCGCGGGCGTGATGCTGGTCAGGGTCGGACATGGCCGGGTTCTCGCCCATGATGTACATGGCCTTGATGGTGCCGGCGTGGATCGCGTCGACGATCTCGACCACCGTCAGGCCGCGCTTGGGGTCCAGGGCCTTGCCCCAGAAGTCCTCGTACTCGCCGCGGATGGCGGGGTCCTCGACCGAGCGGTAGTCGGGAAAGACCATGGGGATGAGGCCGGCGTCGGAGGCGCCCTGGACGTTGTTCTGGCCGCGCAGGGGATGCAGGCCGGTGCCCGGCCGGCCGACCTGGCCGGTGATCAGCGCGAGCGCGATCAGGCAGCGCGCGTTGTCGGTGCCGTGCACGTGCTGGGAGACCCCCATGCCCCAGAAGATGATCGAGGCGCGCGAGGTCGCGTAGATCCGCGCCACCTCGCGGATGGTGGCGGCGTCGATGCCGCAGACCTCCGCCATCTCCTCCGGCGAGAAGCCGGCGAGGCCCGTCTTCAGCTCCTCGAAGCCCTCGGTGTGGGCCTGCACGTACTGCACGTCGTAGAGCTCTTCCTCGACGATGGTGTAGAGCATGGCGTTCAGCAGGGCGACGTCCTGGCCCGGCTTGAACTGCACCATGTAGTCGGCGTAGCGCGACAGCGCCTGGCGCCGCGGGTCCATGACGATCAGCTTGGCCCCGTTCTTGGGCGCGTTTTTGAGGAAGGTGGCGGCGACCGGGTGGTTCTGGGCCGGGCGGGCGCCGATCACGACGATGCAGTCGGCGTCCTTGGCGGCGGCGAAGGGCGCGGTGACGGCGCCGGATCCGATGCCCTCCATCAGCGCGGCGACCGAGGAGGCGTGGCATAGCCTGGTGCAGTGGTCGACGTTGTTGGTGCCGAAGCCGACGCGCACCAGCTTCTGGAACAGATAGGCCTCCTCGTTGGAGCCCTTGGCCGAGCCGAAGCCGGCCATCGCCGGGGGCCCGTCGCGATCGAGCACCGTCTTGAGGCCGCCGGCGGCGCGCGCCAGCGCCTCCTCCCAGCTCACCTCGCGGAAGTGGGTCCAGGGGTTGCCCGGATCGATCTCGAGGTCGGCCGCCTTGGGCGCGTCCTCGCGCCGGATCATCGGCTTGGTCAGGCGGTGGGGGTGGGAGATGTAGTCGAAGCCGAAGCGACCCTTGACGCACAGCCGCTTGGCGTTGGCCGGCCCGTCGCGGCCGTCGACGTAGAGGATCTTGTCGTCCTTGACGTGGACGCTGGTCTGGCAGCCGACGCCGCAGTAGGGGCACAGGGTGTCGACGTCGCGGTCCTCGAACTCGGTGCGCACGCCCTGGGCGTCCAGCAGGTTCGCCTCCATCAGCGCGCCGGTTGGGCACGCCTGGACGCACTCGCCGCAGGCGACGCAGGTGCTCTCGCCCATGGGCTGGTCGAAGTCGAACACGATCTTGGCGCCGTGCCCGCGGTAGGCGAGGCCGATCACGTCGTTGACCTGGACCTCGCGGCAGGCGCGCACGCAGAGGTTGCAGTGGATGCAGGCGTCCAGGTTGACGGCGATCGCGGTGTGGCTGGAATCCGCCGGCACCTGCTCGCGGGCCGGAAAGCGCGAGGTCTCGACGCCGACGCGCTCGGCCCAGTTCCACAGCTTGGAGCGCGGGTCGTGGGCGACCTCCCGGGCCGGCTGGTCGGCGACCAGCAGCTCGAAGACCATGTCGCGCGCCTTCTTGGCGCGCGCGCTGTTGGTGGTGACCTTCATGTCCTTCGCCGGCTTGCGCACGCACGAGGCGGCCAAGACCCGCTCGCCCTCGATCTCCACCATGCAGGTGCGGCAGTTGCCGTCGGCGCGGTA
>JAWWCG010000606.1:0-2917 GCA_033720555.1 Kiloniellales bacterium
GCGGCCGAGGGCGGCCGGCCCGCTGCGACGCTCTACCGGGTGGTTCAGACCGCCGGCCGGCGGGCCGCCTGGCTGGCGCTGCGGCCGCTCACCGGCCGCACCCACCAGCTTCGCGTCCACTGCGCGGCGCTCGGCCATCCCATTCTGGGCGACGGCAAGTACGGCGGCGCGGACGCCTTCCCGACGGGGCTCGACGCGGCGCGCCGGCTCCAGCTCCACGCCCGCGAGATCGCCCTGCCGCACCCGGCCGACGGCACCACCCTCCGGGTGAGCGCCCCGCTGCCGGCGCACATGCGCGCGCTGTGGGATCGGCTCGGCTTCGAGCCGGCGGCGGGGGACGGCCTGGCCGAGCTCGATCCCTGAGGCCGGCGCCACGGGGCTCAGGTGGGGCGCAGGTGGGGCGCAGATAGGACGCTACCGCGCTTGGCCGGAGCGTCCCGGCGGGTCGGGCGCATCGAATCGCGCCGCGCGCCATTCCGGCCAATGGGACGGCGTCTCCATCTTCCTGATCTCTTTCCAGGCCTCCTCGACCTGCTTGGCGTGCTGGGCGGTCGGGTCCTTGGCGTAGGACCGTATGGCGGACTTAATGTTGGACCAGGCGTACTTGCGGTTGAGGTCGCTCATGATTCGGTTGCTCTCCCTGAGCTCGCCGCCGCGTCGGAGCAAGGCGCGGATCGGCGGTGGCGGTCGGCGGTGGCGGTGCGACGCGCCCCGGCCTGACTCGTCATGGCCATGATTCGTCATGGCATGGCACATCGCGTCACATAGTAACTAAATGAAACTCAAATGGTTGCGTCGGTCTCTATCAAAACTCCTTGAGCTGACGGTCGCCGCGCCAGGCGCCGCTTTTTGCCGCCGGGCGATGGGCGTACACTCGCTCCGAGACCCAGCCTCGAGCGCCCGGCGGGGCGCCAGGAGGATGAGGAGGCACCATGGCGAGCATGGCGAGCCGCAAGACGCAGCCGACCAAGGGCCCGGCCGCCAAGAGCACGGCCGCCAAGAGCACGGCCGCCAAGAGCACGGCCGCCCAGGGCGGCGACCTCGATCGGCGGATCGTCGACCGGACGCTCGCGCTGGCGGGCGAGGTGGGCTGGTCGCGGGTCCGCCTGCGCCGGGTCGCCGCTGACCTGGGGATCCCGCTCGCCGACCTGCGGGCCCGGTTCCGCGATCTCGACGCCGTCGCCGACGCCTGGTTCGCGCGGGCGCTGGCGGCCATGCTGGCGGCGCCCGAGGCGGGCTTCGCCGACCTGCCGGCGCGCGAACGGGTCTATCTCGTCATGATGCGCTGGTTCGAGGCCCAGCGCGCCGAGCGCGCCGTGGTCGGCGAGATGCTGAGCGCCAAGCTCTACCCCTCCCATCCGCACCATTGGGTGCCGATGGTCTTTTCCCTGTCGCGGCTGATCCAATGGCTGCGCGAGGTTGCCGCGCTCGACGCCGCGGCCGGCCGGCGCCAAGTGGAGGAGGTGGGCCTCACCCTGCTGTTTCTCGCCACCCTCGGCGTCTGGCTCAGGGACGAGAGCGCGGACCTGGCGGCCACCCGCCGCTTCCTGCGCCGGCGCCTGGGCGATGCCGACCGGCTGCTCGCCGCCCTACCGCAGGCGCGGCGGCGCGGGGCGAAAGCGGCCTGACGGCGGGCGGCCTTGACCGGCGCCGCCGGTCGCGCCAGACAGTCGGCCGGGCCACCAGAGGCGGGCAGCGGTGCCGGACCTTCGCCTGATCATGTTCGACTTCGACGGGACTCTGGTCGACAGCCAGGCGGCGATCGCCCGCGCCATGGCCGAGGCCTTCGCGGGCGTCGGCCTGCCGGCGCCCGCCCAGGACCGGGTCCGCCGCGTCGTCGGCCTGCCGCTGGAAAGCGCGATCGCGCGCCTGCTGCCGGACGGCCCGCGGAATGGCCCGGGGGGCGGCGCCGGAGAAACCGGTGCGTTGATCGCGCGCCTGGCCGCCGGCTACCGCGCGGCCTTCTTTCGCTTGCGCGGCGAGCCCGACTTCCACGAGCCGCTCATGGCCGGCGCCGCCCAGGCGCTCGACGGCCTCGGCCACCCCCAGGTGCTGCTCGGCATCGCCACCGGCAAGGGCCGCCGGGCGCTCGCGGCCAGCCTGGAGCATCATGGCCTGAGCCGGCATTTCGTCACCCTGAAGACGGCCGACGACGGGCCCGGCAAGCCGCACCCCGGGATCCTGCTCGACGCCCTGGCGGAGCTCGGAGTCGCCCCGGAGCACACCCTGGTGGTCGGCGACACCACCTTCGACATGGAACTGGCGGTCAACGCCGGGGCCCGTGCGCTGGGCGTGGCCTGGGGCTATCATGCGCCGCCGGAGCTGCTGGCGGCGGGCGCGGAGCGGGTGCTGGACGCCTTCGCCGAGGTGAGCTTGGCCCTGGTCGGCCTGGAGGATCGGACATGAGGAAGCTGAAGTGGATCGTCAGCGCGGCGGTGGCGCTGATCGTGGCTCTCGTCGTCGCCGGCTACGTGGTCCTCGCGAGCCTGGACTTCGAATACCTGCGCGATCGCATCGAGGCCGAGGCCAAGTCGATCACCGGCCGCGACCTCAAGATCGCCGGAGAGATCCGCGTCAAGCCGTCGCTGACGCCGGCGGTCGCCATGGAGCAGGTCTCCTTCGCCAACGCGCCGTGGGGCAGTCGGCCGCAGATGGTCACCCTCGAGAGCTTCGAGGTGGAGGTGGCCCTGCTGCCGCTCCTGGTCGGCGACGTGGACATCCGTCGACTGGTCCTGGTGCGGCCCGACATCCTCCTGGAAACCAGCGCCGAGGGCGAGGCCAACTGGTCGATGGAGGGATTGGCCGCGACCGCCGAGGAAACCGCGAAAGAGGCCGGGCCGGAGGCGGACACCACCATCGGCGGGCTGCCGATCCTGCACAAGATCGTGATCGAGGACGGCCGCCTGACCTATCGCGA
>JAWWCG010000607.1:0-2901 GCA_033720555.1 Kiloniellales bacterium
CTCGCCGGCTGGACCGACGTGCCGCCGCCGACCGTGCTGGTGGCGGCCGCCCAGGTGGTGGTCGGCGCCTCCATCGGCTGCCGCTTCGCCGGCGTCGGCGTGCGCTTCGTCGCGCGCGTGCTTTCCGCCGCCGCCGGCGCGACCCTGCTCATGGTGGCGGTCACCCTGCTGATCGCCTGGGCGATCCACGCCGGAACCGGCCTTTCGACCGGCGCTCTGGTGCTCGCCTTCGCGCCCGGCGGGCTGGCCGAAATGAGCCTGATCGCCCTGGCGCTGTCGATGGACGCCGCCTTCGTCGCCACCCACCACATCGTGCGCATCTTCCTGGTCGTCGTGCTGGCGCCGCTGGCGTTCCGCGCGCTCGGCCGGCGCGCGGCGCCCGGCGGCGACTGAGGGTCGAGCGGGCGTCTGGACAGGGGCGCGGGCTTCGGGTATCTCCGGCGCAGTATCGTTCTTACCCCGGTGTTCTAGAGAGGAAGCCCATGTCCGCCATCGATCTCGACGCTCCCCGCACCCTGGCCGCCGCCCTGTGGGCGCCCGTGCGCGTCTCGCCGCTGCTGCGCGGCGCCGTCCTCGCGCTGGCCGGCAGCCTGTTCGTCGCGCTCTGCTCGCAGATCTCGGTGCCCATGTGGCCGGTCACCGGCCAGACCTTCGCCACGCTGGTGGTGGGCCTGGTCTGCGGCTGGCGGATCGGCGGCGCGGCGCTGCTGCTCTATATCGTCCAGGGCGGCCTGGGCTTGCCGTTCTTCGCCGAGGCGACCAGCGGCTGGGCGATCCTGGTCTCGCCGTCGGGCGGCTACATCTGGGGCTTCGCGCTGGGCGCGGCCCTGGTCGGCTGGCTCGCCGAGCGCGGCTGGGACCGCAGCTTTCCGCTGACCGCGCTCGCCATGCTGCTCGGCAACGTCGCGATCTACATCCCCGGCCTGCTCTGGCTCGCCCAGTTCTACGCCGGGCCCGGCCAGGACTATATCGCGGCGACCGGCGCCACCACCGTCTGGGGCGCCACCCTGGCCGCCGGGCTCACGCCCTTCCTGCTCGGCGATCTCTTGAAGCTGCTGCTGGCCGCCACCCTGGTGCCGGCCGCCTGGGGGCTGGTCAAGCGCCGCGGGTGAAGCGGCTGACCAGCACCTGGTCCTTGCGCGGGCCGACGATCCGCCACTCGGCCCGCCAGCTATCGGGGCCGAGCGCCCGGAAGCTGCCCCGGTAGTGGTCGGCCCCGCAGAGGTGCTCGGCCGTCCACCGCCCGGCGCCGAGGTCGAGCGGGTGGAACGCCCGGCCATCGGCGAAGCGGACCTCGGCCCGGCCGGGCATCGGGAAGGCGTAGAGGTAGTGCTGGTGGGCCAGGGTCTCGAACCCCGCCAGCGCGAGGCGCCCCTCTTCCCGGTAGGCCAGGACGTCTTCGTCCGCCGGAAAGTTTTCGCCCTGAGGAACGCCTTCGCCCTGGGGAACGCCTTCGCCCTGGGGAACGAACTCGGCGCCGCCCTCGAAGCGGCCGCGCCGGCCCAGGCGCCGGTCCACCAGGGTGCGGCGGATCTGCCAGGCGCCCGCCAGATAGGCCCGGAGGTCGGCGACGCGGTAGAGCGGCGCCCTGGCGTCGGCCGGCGGCACGTCGTCAGGGAGTGCGGGGATCGGCGGCGCGGGGGCGGGAAACGCGGCGGTCATGGCGCGCGAGCCTAGGGCGCCGCGCCACGATCGGCAAAGGGAAAGGTGACCGCGCCGGGCGGACGCGCTATAGGAGGGGCCTCGCGACGGGAGGGAGCTCTCGTTGCCAGGGGTCCCCGAGGCCACCGGGCGGGCGTGGCGGAACCGGTAGACGCACAGGACTTAAAATCCTGAGGCCGCAAGGCCGTGGGGGTTCGAGTCCCCCCGCCCGCACCACCGCCGGCATCGAGGCTGCGCCACCGTCCGCATCAAGGCACCGGCACCGCTGGCGGCCCGCGCTCGGGCCGTCCGCAGGGACCAATTAAAGGCAGAAGAACTATCAACTCTTGAGCGCCCATGACCCTTTAGGCGATGCGTCGCTGCCAGCGACTTTACCCTCGTTTCGAAGCCGCGTTACCGCCCATCGCATGTCATACTGCCACGTGAGAAAGAGATCTCCGGACTCACGCAACTCGGCTTCATGGTGATCCCAAATATGCCGAGCTACATCGACGATCTTGGCCTCGCCACCATGCTCGACCAGCGCCGTCCTTATCCAATCGGCGAGATCTTTTCGGGTAGCCAAAGTGCTTGCACCTTATCGTGAAGGATCTACGACTCAGTCAATCTCGGATACGACCATCTGTAGAACTTCCAGTCAACAGACTTCGACAGATGCGGAGCTATATACTATCGCAAGGGATCTAGTCAGCACCCGAGAGCCTTCAGGTAGCAGCCACGCGAAAGTGCTCGATCACCAGGAAGACGCCCATGGCGACGAAGATGAGCCCGGCGACGAGCTTGAGCGGAAAGGCGCTCAGCACCTGCTCGGCCGCGCCGCCGATCAGCACGGCGATCGCGGTCGAGGCGATCAGGGCGGCGCAGGCGACGACGAAGAGCGCCGGGCGCGAGACGTCGCCGGAGGCCGAGAACAGCAGGACCGCCAACTGCGTCTTGTCGCCGAGCTCGGCCAGAAAGACGGAAACGAACACGCTCAAAAGCTTCAACATACGATAAGGGCCTCCGGGTCTGGCGCGCTCGGGTCTGACACGCCACACGCCGAGGGACGGCGCAACCGCCGAAGCCCCCGGCCGGCCCCGGCGAAGCCGCCGCCGACGCCAAGCTCGTCAATGGATCGCGCACGGGATCGCACAGGGCATCGCATACGGGATCGCACACGCCGAGACCGCCCGCCGGCGGCCCCGGTCCCCGCGCGCTTCCGTGTTCTCTAAGGACCGGCGCCGCTGGCGTCAAAGCGGA
>JAWWCG010000608.1:0-2892 GCA_033720555.1 Kiloniellales bacterium
GCGCAACCTCTTCGCCCACAAGAACGGCAAGGACACCGAGCTGTTTCACGGCCACATCGCCGGCCTGCAGAAATACCTGCCGGCGGTGATGCCGCTCCTGGCGCCCAACGTGAACAGCTACCGCCGGCTGATCCCCTATTCCGACGCCCCGATCAACACCCACTGGGGCTACGACAACCGCACCGTCGGGCTGCGCGTGCCGCGCTCGGAGCCGGAGGCGCGGCGGGTCGAGAACCGGATCGCCGGCGCCGACGCCAATCCCTATCTGGCGATCGCCGCGTCGCTCGCCTGCGGCTATCTCGGCATGACCGAGAAATTGAAGCCGCGGGCGCCGGTCGAGGGCAGCGCCTACCGCCTCGCCCACACCCTGCCGCGCACGCTCTACGAATCTCTCGAGCGCTTCACCGGCGCCAAGTCGGTCAAGAAGGCGCTCGGCGAAAGCTTCATCGAGGCGGTGCGCATCGTCAAAGAAACCGAGCTGCAGGCCTATCAGCAGGTGATCTCGTCTTGGGAGCGCGAGCACCTTCTGCTAAACGTATAACGCGTTATGGAACGGCACCTGGAGACGGCGCCATGTTTCATCGGAACCTCAGGGCGGCGATCGCCAAGCGCGCCGGGTCCGGGCGGACCCGCCTCGCGGAGCTTTTGATTCTCTGCGCCCGGGTCGATTTCAACCCGTAGGACGAACGCGCATTCCATAAGCATCGACAAGTGCTTATGAGCTTTTCTTCGCGCAACTTCTAATACGGGAATTCCGAATCATGGCCCTGCAATCCGTGCACGACACCACCGCCCGCTGGCGCGACATCGACCTGCGCCACCACCTGCATCCCTTCACCGACACCAAGCAGCTCGGCAAGGCCGGCGGCAGCCGGATCATCACCGGCGCCGAGGGGGTTTGGCTGACCGACTCCGAGGGCGCGCGCATCCTCGACGGCATGGCCGGCCTGTGGTGCGTCAACCTGGGCTACGGCCGCCGCGAGCTGGCCGAGGCCGCCCACCGCCAGATGCTCGAACTGAGCTACTACAACACCTTCTTCCAGACCGCGACGCCGCCGTCGGTCGAGCTGGCCGACAAGCTGAGCGCGCTCACGCCCGCCGGCCTCAACCACGTGTTCTACGGCTGCTCCGGCTCGGAAGCCAACGACACCCTGGTGCGCCTGATCCGCTACTACTGGAACCTCAAGGGCGAGCCCCAGCGCAAGGTCTTCATCAGCCGCAAGAACGCCTACCACGGCAGCACCCTGGCGGCGGCCAGCCTGTCGGGCATGAGCGCCATGCACGAGCAGTCCGATCTGCCCCTGCCCGGCTTCGTCCATGTCGACTGCCCCCACTGGTACGACGAGGGCGGCGACCTGTCGCCCGAAGAGTTCGGCCTGAAGGCGGCCAAGTCGCTGGAGGACAAGATCCTCGAGCTCGGCGCCGACAAGGTGGCCTGCTTCATCGGCGAGCCGATCATGGGCGCCGGCGGCGTCCTCATCCCGCCGGAGACCTATTGGCCGGAGGTGCAGCGGATTTGCCGCGAGCACGGCGTGCTGCTGGCCGCCGACGAGGTGATCTGCGGCTTCGGGCGCACCGGCCACTGGTTCGGCAGCCGGCTCTACGGCATCGAGCCGGACCTCATGCCCATGGCCAAGGGGCTGAGCTCGGGCTACCTGCCGCTGTCGGCCCTCATGGTGAGCGACGAGATCGCCCAGGTGCTGATCGACAAGGGCGGCGAGTTCGCCCACGGCTACACCTATTCCGGCCACCCGGTCTCCTGCGCGGTGGCGCTCGAGAACATCCGCATCCTCGAGGACGAGAAGATCGTCGAGCGGGTGCGCGAGGACACCGGGCCCTATTTCCAGCGCCGCCTGCGCGAGACCTTCGCCGAGCATCCGCTGGTCGGCGAGGTGCGCGGCGTCGGCCTGATCGCGGCGATCGAGCTGGTCGAGGACAAGAAGACGCGCAAGCACTTCGAGCCGGTCGGCAAGGTCGGCGCGCGCTGCCGCGACCTGTGCTTCGAAAACGGGCTGGTGATGCGCGCCACCCGCGACGCCATGGTGATCTCGCCGCCGCTGGTGATCAGCCGCGAGGAGATCGACGAGTTCATGGCGCGGGCGCGCAAGAGCATCGACCGCACGGCCGAGGAACTCGGCAAGATGTGACGCCCTGGGGCGCCCTGCGACGCCCCGGGGACGCCCTGGGGACGCCCTGGGGAACGCCGTGTGGCGCCAAGTGATGCCACGTGGCGCCACCCGGGGGCGACCGCAGGGCGGGTTCGATTTTGGGGGTGCGATGAAGACCCGCACCGCGGCCTGCGCCTGCGGACAGCTTCGGATCGCCTGTCGCGGCGAGCCCGAGAAGGTCTCGCTTTGCCACTGCCTGGCGTGCCAGCGGCGCACCGGCAGCGCCTTCGGGATCGCCGCCTTCTTCGCGCGCGAGGCAGTCGACGCCCAAGGCCGGGCCAGCCGCTACACCCGGTCCTCGCACAGCGGCTTCGCGGTCACCTTCCATTTCTGCCCGGCGTGCGGCACGACCGTGTTCTGGGAGCCGGAGCGCAAGCCGGCGGCGATCGCGGTCGCCGTCGGGGCCTTTGCCGATCCGTCGTTTCCGGCGCCCACCCAATCGGTCTGGCGCGAGCGGCGCCACCCCTGGGTCGGCGCCCTCGACTGA
Organism: Kiloniellales bacterium; assembly: GCA_033720555.1. Taxonomy (GTDB): domain Bacteria; phylum Pseudomonadota; class Alphaproteobacteria; order Kiloniellales; family JAKSDN01; genus CALJXB01. Next base: position 2,656 of record JAWWCG010000608.1, read on the forward strand.
CAGCGGGCCGGGCAATCGGCGCCCCCTTGACGCCGGGCGCCGGAGCGCTTGTTATGCCGGGGTTGGCCTGGGGTTGGACCGGGCGCGACACAGCCTCGTACGTGAGGAGAAGGAACCGTTCCAAGCGGCGATGACAAAACCATCATTTCGGGCGGCTGCCACTGCGGCAAGCTGACCTTCCGGCTGACCGCCAGCCGCCCGCCCGAAGGCCTGCCGGTGCGTGCCTGCGGTTGCCGC
>JAWWCG010000609.1:0-2891 GCA_033720555.1 Kiloniellales bacterium
GGCGCGAAGGGGGCAGGAGGCAGGCGGATGGCCAAGATCGCGGTCAAGACTCCGATCGTCGAGCTCGACGGCGACGAAATGACCCGGATCATCTGGGCGATGATCAAGGAAAAGCTCATCCTGCCCTATCTCGACGTCGAGCTGGCCTACTACGACCTGTCGATCCAAAGCCGCGACGCGAGCGACGACCAGATCACGGTCGACGCCGCCAACGCCATCAAGGACTACGGCGTCGGCGTGAAATGCGCGACCATCACCCCCGACGAGGCGCGGGTCGAGGAGTTCGGCCTCAAGAAGATGTGGCGCTCGCCCAACGGCACGATCCGCAACATCCTGGGCGGCACCGTGTTCCGCCAGCCGATCATCATGAAGAACGTGCCGCGCCTGGTGCCCGGCTGGACCGAGCCCATCGTCATCGGCCGTCACGCCTTCGGCGACCAGTATCGGGCGACCGATTTCGTGGTGCCGGGACCGGGCAAGCTGACGCTCACCTTCACCCCGGCCGACGGCGGCGAGCCCCGGAGCTACGAGATCTTCGATTTTCCCGGCGGCGGCGTGGCGCTGGGCATGTACAACCTGGACGAGTCGATCCGCGGCTTCGCCCGCGCCTGCCTGAACTACGGCCTCAACCTCGGCTGGCCGGTCTATCTCTCGACCAAGAACACCATCCTCAAGGCCTACGACGGCCGCTTCAAGGACCTGTTCCAGGAGATCTTCGACGCCGAGTTCAAGGAGGCCTTCGCCGCCAAGGGCATCACCTACGAGCACCGCCTGATCGACGACATGGTGGCCGCCGCGCTCAAGTGGTCGGGGGGCTTCGTCTGGGCCTGCAAGAACTACGACGGCGACGTGCAGTCCGACACCGTGGCCCAGGGCTTCGGCTCGCTCGGCCTCATGACCTCGGTGCTGATGACCCCGGACGGCAAGACGGTCGAGGCGGAAGCCGCCCACGGCACCGTCACCCGCCATTACCGCTTGCACCAGCAGGGCAAGAAGACCTCGACCAATCCGATCGCCTCGATCTTCGCTTGGACCCGGGCGCTCCACTACCGCGGCCAGTTCGACGATACGCCCGAGGTCACCCTCTTCGCCAACACCCTGGAGCGGGTGTGCCGGGAGACGGTGGAGGCGGGCGACATGACCAAGGACCTGGCCCTCCTGATCGGCCCGGACCACCGCTGGCTCACCACCGGCCAGTTCATGGACAAGCTGGACCAAAACCTGAAGCGGGCTATGGCATAAGCCAGGGCATAAGCCGGGGCATGAACCGGGGCATGAACCGGCGCGCCGCGCACCGGCCGACGCCCGCCCGCGAAGCCACGAGAGGACCCACCACCGTGATGCGCACGTTCTCGAAACTCTTGCTGACGATTGGACTGATCATGACCCTGACAGAGGCCGCCCAGGCGGGCGATCCGGAAAACACCCTGATCATGGAGCTGGAGCACGGCACCGTGGTGATCGAGATGCTGCCCGACGTCGCGCCCAAGCACGTGGCGCGGATCAAGGAGCTGACCCGCGAGGGCTTCTACGACGGCGTCGTCTTCCACCGCGTCATGGACGGCTTCATGGCCCAGACCGGCGATCCCACCGGCACCGGCACCGGCGGCTCGGGCCAGAACATCGACGCCGAGTTCTCCTCCGTGCCGTTCGAGCGCGGCACCGTCGGCATGGCCCGCGCCCAGAACCCGAACAGCGGCGACAGCCAGTTCTTCATCATGTTCGCCGACGGCTCGTTCCTGAACGGCCAATACACCGTCTGGGGCCGGGTGGTCGAAGGCATGGAGGCGGTCGATCAGATCAAGAAGGCCCCCGCCGGCCGTCAGAGCGGCATGGTCGACGACCCCGACCACGTCGTCAGCATGAAGGTGCAGGCCGACACCGCCCAGTAGCCCCGATCGAACGGGCGGCGCCCGCCGAGAGTCGCGCGCACTCACGCGCACTCACGGGCAGTCACGCCTCGGCGGCTTCCCGGTTCTCCGGCGCCAGGTGGCGATAGTCGCCGGTGCGCAAGTGGCACGAGGCCAGGTGGCCGGCGTCGGTGGCGCTCGCCCGCAGCTCCGGCTCGCGCTCGGCGCAGACGCCGGCCGCGATCGGGCAGCGCGGGTGAAAGGCGCAGCCCGGCGGCGGGTCGAGCGGGCTCGGCACGTCGCCCTCCAGCACCAGGCGCTCGCGCCGCTGGCCCGGCGTCGGGATCGGCACCGCCGAGAGCAGCGCCCGGGTATAGGGATGCAGCGGCCGTTCGTAGAGCGTGTCGCGGTCGGTGATCTCCACCACCCGGCCGAGGTACATGACCGCCACCCGGTCGCTGATGTGCTCGACCACGGCCAGGTTGTGGGAGATGAACAGCAGCGTCAGATCCAATTCGTCCTGCAGCTCCTTCAGCAGGTTGAGCACCTGCGCCTGGACCGAGACGTCGAGCGCCGAGACCGGCTCGTCGCAGACCACGAACTCCGGACGCAGCACCAGCGCCCGGGCGATGCCGATGCGCTGGCGCTGGCCGCCCGAGAACTCGTGCGGAAAGCGCTGGGCGTGGGCCGGGCTGAGGCCGACCAGGCGCAGCATGTCGGCGACCCGCTGGTGGCGCTCCTCGGCGTCGCGCACGCCGTGCACGAGCAGGCCCTCGCCGATCGAGTTGCCGACCGGCGTGCGCGGATCGAGCGAGGAATAGGGATCCTGGAAAATGATCTGAACCTTGCTCCTGAGGCGCTGGAGGTCGCGGCCCTCGATGGTGGCGAGGTCCTGGCCCTCGAACAGAATATGGCCCGCGGTCGGGTCGAGCAGGCGCACCAACAGGCGCCCGAGGGTCGACTTGCCGCAGCCGGACTCGCCCACCAGGCCGAGGGTCTCGCCCCGCTCGATGGTGAGCGAGACCTTGTCGACCGCCTTCA
>JAWWCG010000610.1:0-2890 GCA_033720555.1 Kiloniellales bacterium
CCGTGTCGATCAGCGTGCACTGCGAGAGCGTCGCCGAAACCGAGCGGCTGTTCGCGGCGCTGGGCCGCGGCGGCACGGTCAAGATGGCGCTCGCCGATACCTTCTGGGGCGCGCATTTCGGCATGCTGGCCGACCGCTTCGGCTTTCACTGGATGCTCAATTGCCCGCTGGAGCGCTGAAGCGCGGCGCGCGCGGCCATGGCTCGCCCGCCTCCGCCGCCGGCCCGGCGTTCGGTCGTGGAGAGCCTCGGCGCGCGGCCCGCCGACCGCGCCCGAAGCCATGGGGATTCGGCCCCGGAACCTTGGAAACGGCGCGGAAACGCGCGGGCGTTAACCTTTTGTTAACCATTTTTTTCGTACGGAGGCTGGCCGGGGCATCATCGGTGATGCCCGATTCGAGCCTGGTGTCATCCGGGCACCAAAAAAGAAGGAAATTCCATGACCGTAACGAAAGTCCAGCTTGCCGACGCCTACTCCCAGGCCCTGACCAAAGGGCTCGGCCCCGAGTGGGGTTGCGAGTTCAGCCGCAGGGACGCGAGCAAACTTCTTGATGCCCTGTGGCCGGTCGTCTCCGACCTCGCCCTCAAGGACACCAAGAAGAAGACCGCCGGCAGCGTGCCGCTGGGGCACCTCGGCCGCCTGAAGATGAACTACAAGGCGCCGACCAAGGCCCGCAAGGGCATCAACCCCTTTACTGGCGAGCCGACCACCTTCAAGGCCAAGCCCGCGACCCTGCAGCCGCGCTTCTCCGCCGGCAAGGCGCTCAAGGAAGAGGCCACCAAGTACTTCAAGAAGAAGATGCAATAAGGCGCCCGAAGCGCCATCGGCGACGACAAAGCTTCGCGGCGTCAGCCGCAGATCTAACCCCGGCTCCGGCCGGGGTTATTTCTCTCGCGCCCCCGCGTCACAGCCGGTCGGCGCCGAAGGTATCGCAGGCCTCGAGGCCGCCGGTCTCGAAGCCGCGCTTGAACCAGCGCACCCGCTGCTCCGAGCTGCCGTGGGTGAAGGAATCCGGGACCACGGCCCCGCCGGCCTGGCGTTGCAGGCGATCGTCGCCGATCGCGCTGGCGGCGTTCAGCGCCTCCTCCAGGTCGCCCGGCTCGAGGATTTGGCGCTGGCGATCGGCGTGGTGGGCCCACAGGCCGGCCAGGCAGTCGGCCTGCAGTTCCATGCGCACCGACAGGGCGTTCGATTCCGTGGCGCTGACCTGCTGGCGCAGGGCCTGGACGCGCTCGGAGATGCCCATCAGCGTCTGCACGTGATGGGCTACCTCGTGGGCGATGACGTAGGCCTGGGCGAAGTCGCCGGGCGCCCCGAAGCGCTGCTTCAGGTCCCGGTAGAAGCCGAGGTCGATGTAGACCTTCTGGTCGGCCGGGCAATAGAACGGGCCGACCGCCGCCTGGGCGTAGCCGCAGGCGGAATTGACGGCTCCGGTGAACAGCACGAGCGTCGGCTCGCGATAGCTCTCGCCGGACTGCTGGAACAGGGCGTGCCAGGTGTCCTCGGTGTCGGCCAGGACCACCGAGACGAACTCGGCCAGCTCCTGCTGTTCCTCGGAGACTTGGCCCTGGGGGGCGCCCGCCGGCGGCAGGCCGGTCCCGGTCCCCTGCAGCAGGACGCCCGGATCGATGCCGAAGAAGAGAGCCGCCAGTACGACGATGATCAGGCCCAAGCCGCCGAGGCCGCCGCGGCGAACACCGCGCGGCAGCCCGCCGCCGCGCCCCTGACCGCCCCGCCCGAAACCGCCCCGGCCGAAACCGCCCCGCCCGAAACCGCCGGGCAGCCTAAACGGGCCGCGGGTCGAGCCCCGGCGATCCTCGATGTTGCTGCTTTGCCTGCGCCCCCGCCACCGCATCCAGGCCTCCCTGCGGCCGACCGACCGTCAAACCCTATAGTGCGACGCCGCCCGTGCCTCGGACGCCGGCGCTCGCGCTCTCGCGGGCGTCGCCCGATGCCGACCCGTCGCCGGCCCGGCGCGGCGCTAGTGCGAGATCTTGGGATCCAGGGCGCCCGCCTGCTCGATCCACTGGGCGACCTGATGGGCCGCCGGCACCTGGCGCGTCAGCTTCTTGACGTCGTTCACCTGGCGCATCTTCTCCGCCAGGTTCTCGGCGTTGCGGTGCTTCAGCTCTTTCACGGTATCGACGCCCGCGGCCTCCAGCAGCTCGGAATATTCCTCGCCAACGCCGGAGATGCGCATGAGATCCGCCATGTTGGCCCATTTCAGAAGCTGCTTGGTGGACAGCCCGGTCGCCTCGGCGATCTCGTCCCGGCCCTTGGCCGAGCCGCAACGCGCCAGCAGATCGTCGGTCGAGGCGATGCCCGCCGCGCTCAGTTTTTCGGCGTATGCCGGGCCGATCCCCTCGATCTCGTCGATTTTGTACGCCATGCCGTCCCCCGCGTTCGCGTGCCTGTTTGTCTGCACGGCTTCTCTGCCGGAAGTAACTACAAAACGGCGGGCGAATCAACGTTGACAAGTCGGGCAAACCGCGCCTCGCGGGGCCGCCCACTCGGCCATACACTCGGCCGGCCGGCGCGGCCGCCTTCGCCTCAGCGCCCCTTGAACAGCGAGCCCAGCAGGCCGCGAACCAGTTCCCGGCCGATGGTCCGGGTGGCGTCCCGCAGCACGCGCTCGGCCATCCCTTGGGCGTCCGATCGGCGCCGGCCGCGACGGGGCCGCTCGTAGCGCCGCGATTGGCTGCGCGCGGCGGCCTCGCGCTCTTCTTCGCGCTTCGCCCGCTCTTCCTTCTCGCGCAGCTCTTCGGCCGCTCGGGCGGCGCGCTCCGACAGGATTTCGTAGGCCGAGGTGCGGTCGACGGCCTTGTCGTAGAGCCCGGCGACGGGGCTGCCGGCGATCACCGCCTGTCGCTCGCCCTCGCTGGCCGGGCCCA
>JAWWCG010000611.1:0-2883 GCA_033720555.1 Kiloniellales bacterium
GACCGTCGGCCGGACCGTGGTCGGCCAGGTCCGTCACGACCTGGCGGAGCGGCTCCGCGACTTTCCCGAGGTCTTCGAGGTGTCGGCGGCGGCGGTCGCTTTGCGCGCCGGCCTCGACGGCTTCGCCGAGCGCAGCGCGGCGGTCGACGCCGTGGTGCGCGCGCTGGCCGAGGGCGGCGAGGTCGGACGCTACCGGGGCGAGGCCTATCCGGTTGCGCCGCGGTGGGGCAAGGCGCCCTTGCTGAAGATGGATCGCGGCGCGGTGCCCGACTTCGGCGCGCGCGCCTACGGCGTCCATCTGAACGGCGTGGTCGAGGGCCCCGACGGGCTCAAGATGTGGGTCGGCAAACGCGCCATGAACAAGCCGACCGGCCCCGGCAAGCTGGATCATCTGGTGGCCGGCGGACAGCCTCACGGCCTGTCGGTGCGCGACAATTTGGTCAAGGAAGCCGACGAGGAGGCGGCCTTGCCGGCGGCGCTCGCCCGCCAGGCGATTCCGGTCGGCGCCGTCTCCTACCGCTGCGAACGGGCCGAGGGGCTGCGCGACGACGTGCTGTTCTGCTACGACCTCTCGCTGCCGGCCGACTTCGCGCCGCGCAACACCGACGGCGAGGTCGACTGGTTCGAGCTGTGGCCGATGGAGAAGGTGGCGGCGCGGCTCGCCGAGAGCGACGACTTCAAGTTCAACGTGGCGCTGGTGATCGTCGACTTCATGGTGCGCCGCGGCCTGCTGGGTCCCGACGACCCGGACTACATGGCGATCGTCGACGGCCTGCGTCTGTCGGCCTGAGGCCAAGCGCGTTTGCCGGACGCACTCTATTCGCCGCCGCGGCGCCTCTGGCGAGCGATTGGTCTTGGCGGGGCTAAGGCCTTGAGGCTAAGATGAATTTCCCCGGATTTTTCGGTTTGCCGCCGCCGAACGCGAGGGAAGCATCCGCGAGCGCAACTCCGAGGAGGCGACCATCGGCTCCGCACTAGCCACCGGCGCGAGACTGGCGCTTCTCGCCGTCGTCGTCTGGGCCTGGGGATGGGCGGCCGAGGCGCAGGACGAGCGGGTCACCATCGGCTATCAGTTGGTCTACAACCCCTGGAAGGCGGCGATCGCCGCCGGCGCCTTCGAGGCCGCGAGCGGCTACGACATCACCTGGCGCAAGTTCGATTCCGGCGGCAAGGTGATCGCGGCGCTCGCCGCCGGCGGCGTGGACATCGCAATGGCCGGCTCCAGCCCGATCGCCGCCGGCGTCAGCCGCGGCCTCAACATCGAGCTGTTCTGGATCGTCGAGGACATCGCCTCCGCCGAGGCGCTGGTGGTGCGTGACGGCTCGGGCATCGAGGCGCCGCAGGACTTGCGGGGCAAGCGGATAGGCGTGCCCTTCGCGTCGACGACCCACTTCCACACCCTCTTCGCGTTGGAGCAGTTCGGCATCGATCCCAAGGAGGTTCACCTCCAGCATCTGCAGCCGCCCGAGATCGTCGAGGCCTGGCGGCGCGGCGAGATCGACGCCGCCTTCGTCTGGGACCCGGCCCTCGGCCAGATCAAGGACAGCGGCAAGGTGCTGATCACCTCGGGGCAGCTCTCCAACTGGGGCAAGGCCACCTTCGACGGCATGGTCGCCGAGCGCGCCTGGGCGGCGCTCAATCCTGAGTTCATGTGCGCCTTCGTCAAGACCCTGGCCGAGGCCGACGCCGCCTACCGCGACAACCGCCAGGACTGGACCGCGGACTCGCCGGAGGTGCAGGCCATCGCAGGCCTGATCGACGGCGAGCCTGAGGACGTGCCCGGCGTGCTCGATCTCTACAATTTCCCGACCCTCGAGGAACAGGCCTCGGCGCGCTGGCTCGGCGGCGGCGCGGCGGGCGGCGCGGCCAAGGCGCTCAAGTTCACCTCGGAGTTTCTCAAGGACGAACGCAAGATCCCGACGGTGCTGGAGGACTACAGCCGGGCGGTCAACCCGGCCTGGGTCGAGATGGTCCTGGCCGGCGCGTGCTGAGGGCCATGGCCGACCAGCCTCCGCCGGACGAGATCGCCCAACGGCTCGCGCAGGCGCGGCGCCGGCTCCGCGACGGCGATCTGGGCGGCGCGGCGGCGAGCCTGGAGCAGGCGCTGGCGGGCGCGCCGGCCAATCCCCAGGCCGTCTACCTCCTCGGCCTGGTGCGCCATCAGCAGGGCCGGCCGGACGAGGCGGTCGGTTTGCTGCGCGAGGCTTACCCGGGCGTGCGCCACGATCCGGTCGCCTGTTTCAACATCGCCACCGTGCTGCTGCAGCAGGCGCGCTACGCCGAGGCGGTCGAGCCGCTCGAGCGCGCCGTCTCGCTGCGGCCGGGCTACGACGACGCCGAGCTGCAGCTCGGCGTGGTCGCCTTCAAGTCGGGCGACCTCGCCAAGGCGGCCGCTGTGTTCCGGGCCCTGCTCGAACGCCGGCCGGAGCACGGCCTGGCGCTGACCAACCTGGCCGCCACCCTGCTGCAGCTCGATCCCGAGCAGGCCATCCCGGTCGCCGAGCGCGCCGCCGCGGTGGCACGGGCGCTTGGGGCGGCTGGGACGGCTGGGGCGGCGGGCGGCGAGGCGGCCCGGCCCCGCGTCACCCTGGCCAAGGCGCTGGCGCTGGCCGGGCGCGAGCGCGAGGCCGTCGGCGTCTACGACGAGCTGCTGCGCGACGACCCCGCGGACCTGCGCGCCCAGTACGGCCGCGCCTTCACCCTGCCCCAGGTCTATCGCTCGGAGGACGAGATCGCGAGCTGGCGGGCCCAGTACCGGCGCTGTCTCGAGGCGCTTCGCGACGGTCTGCGCCTGGACTCCCCGGAGCGGATCGAGGCGACGGCCGACGCGCTCTTCACGGTGCAGAACTTCGCGCTGCCGCAACAGGGCCGCGACGACCGGGC
>JAWWCG010000612.1:0-2883 GCA_033720555.1 Kiloniellales bacterium
CCCGCCGCCGGCCCCTCGCCGCCCGGCTCGCGGTGCGCCGTCCGTGGTACCAGGTGCTGCGCGCCGTCTTCCTGGTCTCCGATCAGGTGCTGTTCGTGCTCGGCCTGGCCTATCTGGCGCTGGCCGACGCCCACGTGCTGGTCAGCGCCACGCCGCTGATGGTCGCCGCCCTGTCGGTGCCGCTGCTCGCCGAGCGGGTCGGCCGGCGGCGCTGGGGGGCGATCGCCGCCGGCTTCGTCGGCGTGGTCATCGTGCTGCAGCCGGAGGGCGACCTGTTTCGTCCGGCCGCGCTGTTGCCCCTGGGGGCGGCGGTCCTGTTCGCGCTCTATCAGATCATGACCCGGGTGGTCAGCCGCACCGACAGCCAGGACGCGACCCTGCTCTATACCGCCCTGGTCGGCGCGCTCGCCTTCGGCCTGGCGGCCCCGTTCGGCTGGGTGATGCCGGACGGCGAGGGCTGGCTGCTGCTGGCGGCCCTGACGGTGGTGGCCTGCGCCGCGCACGTCTCGCTGATCAAGGCGCTCGCGCTGGCCCCGGCGGCGATGCTGCAGCCGTTCTTCTACATGACCTTGGTGTGGGCGATCGTCATCGGCTATCTGGTGTTCGACGCCGTGCCGGCCTCGACCACCCTCGCCGGCGCGGCGGTGATCGCCGGCGCCGGGCTCTACACCCTCCACCGCGAACGCCGCACGACCCTGGCGTCGTCGTAGGGCCCGTCGCTTCGCCGCGCAAGAAACGGAAAGATCGCCGGCCGGCCGCGCCTTAGGGTCGCGCGCCGCCGCCGTGGCGGCCCCGGACCAGGCGATCTCCGACGATGATCAAGACCTCCATGAACCCCACCGAGTGGGCGCTCCTGATCACCCTCTCGCTGCTTTGGGGCGGCTCGTTCTTTTTCGCCGAGCTGGCGCTCGAGGGCCTGCCGCCGCTCAGCGTGGTGTTCGCCCGGGTCGCGATCGGCGCGCTGGCGCTGCTCGCCCTGGCGCGCGCCGCCGGCCTCGCGCTGCCGCGCGGCGCCCGGCTGTGGCGCGCCTTCTTCGTCATGGGCGCGCTCAACAACCTGATTCCCTTCACCCTGATCGTCTGGGGGCAGACCGAGATCACCGGCGGCCTGGCGGCGATTCTCAACGCGACCACGCCGCTGTTCACCGTGGCCCTGGCCCACGCGCTCACCCGCGACGAGCGCATGACCCCGGCGAAGGGCGCCGGCACGGTCGTGGGTTTCCTCGGCGTGACGATCATGATCGGCCCGCAAGCCATTGACGGAGATCGCCTCTTCCTGCTCGCGCAGATCGCTGTCCTGGGCGCGGCCCTGTCCTACGCCGGCGCCGGCCTCTACGGCCGACGGTTCCGCCAGGTGCCGCCGCTGATCGCCGCCGCCGGCCAGGTGACAGCCGCCAGCGTGATGCTGTGCCCGCTGGCGCTGCTGGTCGACCGGCCCTGGACCCTGGCGCCGCCCGGCGCGGTGGTCCTCGGCGCGCTCGTCGCCCTCGGGCTGCTCTGCACCGCCGCGGCTTACGTGATCTACTTCCGGATCCTGGCCACTGCCGGGGCGACCAACCTGCTCCTGGTCACCTTCCTGATTCCGGTGAGCGCCATCCTGCTCGGCGCCCTGCTCCTCGGCGAGCGGCTCTCGCCCGGCCAAGCCGCCGGGATGGGCCTGATCGCCCTCGGCCTCGGCGCCATCGACGGCCGGATCCCGGCCTGGATCCTAGGTCGGGTCCTGGGCCGGAATCCGCCGGCGCCTCGGTTGCGGCGGGCAAAGGGCAGGCCCGCGCGGGCCCGCCGCTAAGACCGCCGCCCCGCAAGCGCCCCACAAGCGACCCGGGAGCGCCCGGCGTGGCGCCCCGGGAGAGGGAAATGGGTTCGTTTGTGGCTGGTCTCTCCCCTGGTCTCTCCTGGGTCGGGTACTGCTCTACAGGCCGCCGATGAACGGCGCCGCCACGATCGCCATGAAGGGAGCCGCCAGGAAGACGGCGGCGGCGACCGCCACCATGTCCGCCGTGTAGGCACTGATCCTGCGCATTGTCATCGGTTTCGCCTTTCCCAGCATCGGGTTTCCTAGTGCGTGTGTGACATGTGGCGCGCCCGCACCCGCCCCCAAGTGACCGCCGTCACACCGGGGCGAATTCGTCGGCTAGGGGCTCCCGTGGGGCGCGCGCCGCTGCGCCGCCGGGAGGCGGCGGTTTTGTTCGGGCTCGCCCTAAGAAATATCTATGAACCCATTGAAAAAAGGACGCTAATTTGACCTGACCTTGGCAATCTACTCTCGGACCGGTCGCCGGCTAGCGGTAATCCGGGTTCGGGTAATCGAAGCGGCAGCCCGCTTCCCAGGCCGCGCGCTGATTGCCGTGGGCCGGCACGCCGCCCGCGTCCTTCAGCAGGCGCGCGAGATGCATCAGGTTCCAGGTCATGAAGGTCGTGTTGCGGTTGGTGAACTCGTTCTCCGGGCCGCCGGAGCCCGGATCGAGGTAGGACGGCCCCGGCCCGGCCTCGCCGATCCAGCCGGCGTCGGCCTGGGGCGGGATGGTGTAGCCGAGGTGCTGAAGCGAGTAGAGGATGTTCATCGCGCAGTGCTTGACGCCGTCCTCGTTGCCGGTCACCAGGCAACCGCCCACCTTGCCATAGTAGGCATATTGGCCGTGGGCGTTGAGGTCGCCGGAGGTCGCGTAAAGGCGCTCGATCACCTTGGTGCAGACCGAGGACTTCTCGCCCAGCCAGATCGGGGTGGTGATCACGAGGATATCGGCGGCCTTGACCGTCTCGTAGATCCGCGGCCAGTCGTCCTTGTCCCAGCCGTGCTCCGTCATGTCGGGCCAGACGCCGGAGGCGATGTCGTGATCGACCGGCCGCAGCGCCTCGACGCCGACGCCGTTCGTCTCGAGG
>JAWWCG010000613.1:0-2881 GCA_033720555.1 Kiloniellales bacterium
CCCGGCATAGTCTGAGACCGGCTGCCTTTGAAGCTTGCGAGGGAAGGAAGGAGATGGAGTGGTCGGTTGCGCCGACGGACTGGGAGAAGCCTGGAGAAGTCGAGGGACCGGTAAGCCTCCGGCGACGGCCGCAGCGAGGATGGGTTGACGGGACGTTGACGTCAGGCGGCGATCGATGAGGCGGTCGGCCGCCACGCCCAGGGCAGGAGCTCGGGAAGCCGCGACATGGGCAGGTCGGCGATGCGGGCGAGGAGGTCGGCGAGCCAGGCCTGCGGATCGACGTCGTTGAGCTTGGCGGTGGTGATCAGCGTGTACATGAAGGCGGTCCTCTCGCCGCCGCGGTCGGAGCCGCAGAACAGCCATGCCTTGCGGCCGAGGGCAGCAGGGCGCAGCGCTCGCTCGGCCGCGTTGTTCGTCAGACAGACGCGCCCGTCCTCAAGGAACCTGGTGAAGCGGTCCCAGCGCTTGAGCATGTAGTCCATCGCCTGGGCGACGTCGGCGTGGCGGGAGAGGCGTTCACGCTCGCTGCGCATCCAGCGCTCGAGGTCGGCCACCAATGGCGCCGCCGCTGCCCGCCGCACGGCGAGACGGGTGGCGCTGTCGGCGCCGTTGATCGTGCGCTCGAGGTCGAAGATCGCGTCGATGCGCTTGACCGCGTCCAGCGCGAGCGGCGAGATCGGCTTGGCGTCCCTGCCGCGACGGGCGTTCGCCGCGATGTCGGCGAGCTCGAAGAACCTGCGCCGGCCGTGCGCCCAGCACAGTGCCTCGTTTACCGGGCGCGGCGGGCGATCGGCCTGGTAGAGCGCGCCGAAGCCGGCATAGGCATCGGCCTGGAGCACGCCGGCCCAGCGTTCCAGATGCCGCTTCGGGTGCTCACCGCGGCGATCACGGGAGAACTTGAACAGCGCCGCAGGCGGTGCGCCGCCGGCGAAGGGGCGGTCGTCGCGGACGTAAACCCACAGCCGCCCTTTGTCGGTCTTGCCCTTGGCCAGCACCGGCACCGGCGTGTCGTCACCGTGCAGGCGTTCGGCCGCCAGCACATGGGCCTCGATCAACGCGTGCAGCGGTGCGAGCGCGACGGCGCAGGCACCCACCTGGTCGGCCAGCGTCGACAGGCTGAGTTCGACGCCCTCGCGGGCGTAGCGCTCGGCCTGCCGATTGAGCGGCTGATGCTGGGCGAACTTCTCGAACAGGATCATCGCCAGCAGGTTCGGCCCCGCCCAACCGCGCGGCGTCGGGTGGAAGGGCGCCGGCGGCTGCGTCATCCGCTCGCAGTTCCGGCAGGCGAACGTCTCGCGCACGGTCTGGATCACCTTCCACTGGCGCGGAATGACTTCCAGCGTCTCGGTGACGTCCTCGCCGAGCTTCACGATCCGCCCGGAGCCGCAGCAGCCGCAGGTGGCGGGCGCTTCGATCACCACCCGCTCGCGCGGCAGATGCTCGGGGAACGGCTTGCGGGAGGGACGCCGGCGCGCGAACCCGCGCACGGGCGTCGATGCCCGCGCCGCGGCCTCCTCGGCGGCGAGCTCGTCCTCGGTCGCCGCGGCCTCGAGCTCCTCCAGCTGAAGCTCGAGCTGGTCGAGGAGCCGGGCCTTGCGCTCCGACTTTTGGCCGTAGAGGGCGCGCCTGAGCTTGGCGATCTCGAGCTTGAGCGCAGTGATTACCGCTTCGGTGCTGCTCAGCACCGCCTGCGCCCGGGTCGCCTCGGCAACGGCGCTCGCGGCCTTCGTCTCGGCTGCTCGGGCCCGCGCCTCGGCGGCGGCGAGCGCCGCGCGCAAGGCGTCGAGATCTTCCCGATCCTGCTCCATCACTTCGACTGTACACGATAAGACGAAGTTGTCGAAGTCAAAATAGAGGATTTGCAGACCTTTTTCTTATCCAGCCATCAATGGACGCCAAGTCCGCTGCGGGTTTCTCCAGTCGATCCCCTCGAGCATGTAGCCGAGCTGCGCCGGGGTGATCGCCACGACGCCGTCCGCCGGCGACGGCCAGAGGAAGCGCCCACGTTCCAGTCGCTTGGCGTACAGCGAGAAGCCTTGCCCATCGTGCCAAAGAATCTTCAGAAGATGACCTTTGCGGCCGCGGAAGACGAAGAGATCGCCCACGTGCGGGTCGCGGCCAAGGCTCTCCTGCACCTGCAACGCCAAGCTGTTCATGCCGCGGCGCATGTCGGTCACGCCCGCCGCCAGCCACACTCGCACCCCCGACGGCACCGGGATCATGCTCGCGCCAGTACCGCCAGCACCCGACCGAGCGCCGCCTCGTCGACGCCCGCATCCACCAATACGCGATATCCATTCGGCGTGACGATTTCGATCCGGCTCGGCACCGGCGGCGTCAAAGCGGGACGCTCCTCCACTACCATCGCCGGCACGAAGCCGCTCGACGCCGCATCGACCAGCGTGCCGGTCCGGTACGCCTTGCGCCACGCGAACAGCAGCGAGCTCGAGATCCCGTGCCGCCGCGCCGTCGCCGAGGCCTGGCGCCAACCGGCAAAGCTCTCCTCGACGATCCGCAGCTTGGCCTCGCCCGTCCAACGACGGCGCCGGCCAAGCTCGACCACCTCGAGCCGCTGCATCTGCGCACTGTCCTTATGCCTATCCATAAGGACAGTCCGCCACGCCACGCCCCCTACCGCAAGGCGCCCTTCACCGGAGGGCTACGTTCGGCGCTCGGCTACCGAGCGCCGAATGTCGTCGAAGCCGACAGGCCACGCCTCTCCCTCAGCGCCAGCTTGCTAAACGGGGAGCAGTACACAGCGTCTCCTCGTCGGAAAAACGCAAGAGCAGCGCGATGCCGGTTGCGGTGACCGGCACCTGCTGCCGTGGCCCTACCGTCGGCGCATCGAGTCGACCAGGCTGCGGTAGGGCTCGGGGCCGAG
>JAWWCG010000614.1:0-2876 GCA_033720555.1 Kiloniellales bacterium
CGCCGCTAGGCCTCTTTGACGGCGTCCTCGAGGGCCGTCTGGTGGCGGGCGTAGGTGGTCTTCGGCCACATGCGCTTGGAGCAGAACCAGTCCATCGGCCGGGCCCGGATCCACGCCTCGAAGAGCGCGTTCACCTTGGCCATCATCTGGCGCGCCTGGACGTCGTCGCTCGCCGCCCGGTCGTCCGGCTCGACCGGGGGGTAGAGGGTCACGCGATAGCGTGAGGGACCGGTCCGCTCGATCCCGGTCGGTACGAGCTGGTAGCCGAACTTGAGGGCCAGGCGCGCCGGGCTCGAGGTCATCATGGTGTCGAGGCCGAAGAACGGCAGGGTCTCGCCCTGGTCGTTGCGGCGGTCGATCAAGAGCCCGATCGAGCGGCCCTTGGCGAGCTCCCGGATCAGCGGCCGCAGCCCCTCCAGCTTGGAGACGAAGCCGCAGCCCAGCGCCCGCCGGCGGCGCTGCACCATGGCCGCCACCAGGGGATTCTTCTCCGGCATGTAGACCACCGTCAGGGGCGTGCCGTGGGCCGCGACGGCGCCGGCGCTCAGCTCCCAGTTGGCGATGTGGGCGCCGACGAAGATGACCGGCCGGCCGGAGCCGTTGTAGATGTCGAGGTCGTCGCGGCGGATCAGCTCGATGCGCGCGCCGGGGCCGGTGCGGCACAGCTCGGGCAGGTGGGCGTATTCCGCCATGACCTGGCCGAAGCCCGCCCACACCCGACGCGCCAGGCTCTCGATCTCCGCCGGCCCGCGGCGCGGCGGGACGATCGCCAGGTTGCGGACCACGTGGCGATGCCGGCTCATCCGCGGCCCCAGGGCCGCCAGGAGCCGGGCGCCGAAGCGCGCCGCCGTCTCGACCGGCAGGCAGCGCGAAACCAGCCAGAACAGGCCCAGCAGGCCGGCTTCGACGACCCAGATCAGCCAGCGAACCGCCGGCAGATCGAGCACCCTGTCCGCGAACGATCCGCGGCGGACTGCGAATTTCTTGCCTCGACGGGACACCGCCCCCTTTCCCCTTTCCGGCGAGGCCCTTCCCTTATCAGACTTGGCGTCCGCCAGCCAATCCCGCGTGAGCCGCCCCGGCGCCCCGGCCCCCTTCCCCGCCACCCCCGTCCCCTCCGACTCGCCCGACATGCCCGCCGGCCATGCCGGGCGGCGTCCAGACGGACGCGCGATCGAGCGCCCGAAGCCGCGCGCCGTCCGGCGGAGTCCCGGCCGCCGAGGGGCTTGTGCGCGGCGCCGTCTTGGCCTATTGGCCTCTACTCCACGGCCGGGCGGGTCGCGGCCCGGTCGAAAAACGCTCCCCCCGCGCGGCCCACGGTGTTCATGGCCTCGAACCGCAAACAGATGGCGGACCCGCCGACACAGCCCCCCGCCGCCCAGGCCAAAGCGCCCGCGGCCGACGCGCCCCCCGAAGCGCCCGCGGCCGGCCGGCCCCGCGTGTGGCTGGTGCTCGGCGACAAGGGCGGCGACAACGGGCAAGCGGAGGCGGTGGCGAAGGCGCTCGGCTGGCCGTGCGAGCGCAAATCCCTGCGGATGCGCGCGCCCTTCGTGCTCGGCAAGCCGCGCGTCGCGGCGGCGCTGGATCACATCGACCTCGAGCGCTCGGACCCGCTCGAGCCGCCCTGGCCGGACCTCGTCCTCACCATCGGACGCCGGCCCAGCTCGGTGGCGCTGTGGATCCGCGAGCAATCGGGCGGGCGCACCAAGATCGTCCTGATCGGCAAGCCCTCCGGACCGATCGGGTGGTTCGACCTGGTGGTCGCCAGCGCCGAGAACGCCATGCCGCCGCTGCCCAACGTGGTGCCGGTCACGTTGCCCCTGATGGCGATCGACGCCGAGGCCATCGCCGCGGCTGGCGCGGCGTGGCAAGACCGCTTCGCCGACCTGCCGCGCCCCCTGATCGCCATCCTGGTCGGCGGCTCGACGGGTCAGGTCGCCTTCGACCGCGCCGTGGTCGACCGGGTGATCGCGGCCATCCACGAGGTCAGCCGCCAAACCGGCGGGACGGTCTGCGTGACCACCAGCCGCCGGACCCCGGAGAGCGCCGTCTCGCGGCTCGCGGCGAGCCTGCCCGCCGGCGGGCGACTCTTCCCGTGGACGCCGGAGGCGGGCGAAAACCCCTATCACGGCCTGCTCGCGCTGGCCGACGGTTTCGTGGTGACGGGCGACAGCATCTCCATGATGGTGGAGGTGGTGCGCGCGCGAAAGCCGCTGGCCATCCTGCCGATCCCGGTGCGCGGCGTGGGCCGCGTCGATCAGTGGCGCCGGGCGTGGATTCGCGCCTTGTTCGCCGATCGGGGCCATGGCTGGCGGCGGCATCTGCGTCAAGCGATGGCGCGCCTGCTCCACCGCCTCGGCGTGGCGACGCAGACCCGCGATTTCCTGGCGTTCCACCGGCTGCTCGTCGAGCGGGGGCTGGCGGCGCCCCTGGGCCGCGGATTTCCGCCGCCCAAGGGGGAAGTCCCGGACGACCTGCCCAAGGTGGTGGCGGCGATCGAGGCCCTGTTCCGGTGACGCCGGCCTCAGAACTGGTTCTTGATCGACTCGGGCGCCGGACCGGGCGGCTCTCGCTCGATCCAATAGCTCTTGGCCTTGCGGTCGAATTTAAGATGCAGCAGATCCTTGCCGGTGGCCCGCATGACTAGGGCAATGGGCGTGATCACGACAAAGAACAGCATGCCCATGACCAAGGGGCTGACGACCCGGTTCAGCAGCAGCCCGAAGCGGGTCCATAGGCGATTGAGCGGCGCAAGAAGCGTGGGCCGCGCGAGCGCCAGCGCGGCGAAGATGGCGGCGATGATCAGCGACCACAGTCGCACGCCGTCGCCGGAGATCAGCGGCCAAAGCCCGATGATCGCGAACACCGCAGCGAAC
>JAWWCG010000615.1:0-2861 GCA_033720555.1 Kiloniellales bacterium
CGTGGCGGCGAGCAGCGCGTTGAGGTCCCAAGCCATGGCGGGCGATCATGGCAGTCAGGTTCGGGAGCGTCCAGCCCGCCGCCGGGTCGGCGCGACAGGGTGCCCGGGCGCGCCGTGCGTGCGCTGGGGTGCGCTGGGGGGCGCACGAGGTTGCATGGGCGCGGTTTTCACGCCGGCGCGATCCGGCTAGCCTGACGCCATGACCGCGAAAGACCAGACCGAACCCCCGGAGCCGGCGGCGCGGGCGAAGGACGACCCGCTCGCCGCGGCGATCCTCGCCCACTTGGCCGCCCGCCCGCCCGGCAAGACCGCCACCCCGGAGGAGGTCGCCCGCGCCTTCGCCGCGAGCCGGGCGAAGGCGAAGGATCCGCCCGACCTGTGGCGCCGCTACCTCCAAGCGGTGCGCGAGCAGGCGATGCACCTGGCCCGCGACGGGCGCCTGGTCATCCTGCGCAAGGGCAAGCCGGCCGACCCGAGCCACCGCGTCAAGGGCGTGATCCGCCTCGCCCTGCCGGGCGGCGAGCCGTCCTGATCGCAGTTTGCACCACTGAGGCCGTGCACCACGGAGGCCCTGCACCACGGAGGCGCCGAGGTTCGGCAAGACTCGTACCTCGACGGCTACGCGTCGGCTGGCAAAATGTCCTGTGCCTCTGTGGTCAAGCACATGGACTCGGAGGCTCTAGAACCGGGGCGGCTCCAGGCCGGCCTGACGGCACGCCGCGGTCACCGTGTTGGCGAGCAGGCAGGCGATGGTCATGGGGCCGACGCCGCCGGGCACCGGGGTGATCGCCCCGGCGACCGCGGCCGCCTCCTCGAAGGCCACGTCGCCGACCAGCCGGGTCTTGCCCTCGCCGGCGTCGATCCGGTTGATGCCGACGTCGATCACCGTGGCCCCGGGCTTGACCCAATCGCCACGCACCATTTCCGGCCGGCCCACGGCGGCCACCAGGATGTCGGCGGTGCGGCACAGCCCCGGCAGATCGCGGGTGCGCGAGTGGGCGATGGTGACGGTGCAGTGCTCGTTCAGCAGCAGCATGGCCATCGGCTTGCCGACGATGTTGGAGCGGCCGACGATGACGGCGTTCAGGCCCTTGAGGTCGCCCAAGCGGTCCTTGAGCAGCATGGTGCAGCCGAGCGGCGTGCAGGGCACCAGCGGTTCGCCGGCCCCGGTCATGAGCCGGCCGGCGTTGATGACGTGGAAGCCGTCCACGTCCTTGGCCGGGTCGATGGCGTCGAGCACCGCTTGGGAATCGATCTGATCGGGCAGAGGAAGCTGCACCAGGATGCCGTTGACCGCCGGGTCCCGGTTCAAGTCGCCGATCAGGGCGAGTAGATCGTCCTGGCTGGTCTTGACGTCGAGCTTGTGCTCGAAGGAGGCCATGCCGGTCTCGCGGGTCTGCTTCGCCTTGTTGCGGACGTAGACCTGGCTCGCCGGGTTCTCGCCCACCAGCACCACCGCCAGGCCGGGGCTCAGGTCGCGGTCGGCCTTCAGCGTCGCCACCGCCTCGGCGATGCGGCCCCGCAAGCCCGCCGCGAAGGCCTTGCCGTCGATGATCTCAGCCTCACTCATGCCGTCCTGCTCCCATTCGTTTCGCCGCCCGCGAAGCCGAGCGGATCGCGCCCGATCCTCGCCGTCCAAGGCGGTGCTATACTTGCTGGCATCGGTTTGCGAAAGGGCCGGCGGCCGTCGCGCAGCGAAAATTTCGCCGACCCGCCCTCACCGCTCCGGGCCGCGGCGCCCGGCGGCCCCGCGATCGCGCATCCAGGCCCCGAGTTGCGCCTGGAGAGCCGCCGGGTCGCCGGCGACAAGCAGCGTCTTGTTGCGCTCGGCGCGGCCGCTGACGATCTCGAACGCGCCCTTCGGCAGGCGCCAGGTCTTGGCCAGCGCCGCGATCAGCGCCGCGTTCGCCCGGCCGCCCTCGGGCGGCGCGGTGACCCGGGCCGCCAGCATCTCGCGGCCGTCGGCGCCGGTGACCAGTCCGCCGAGCGCGGTCTTGGCGGCGCCGGGCTGCAGGCGGACCGCCAGGCGCAGTCCGCGCTCGACGGGAACGATCCAGGATTGCCGGCTAGGCCGCGGCACTGGCGAGCGAGAACAGCACTTCGCCGAGCACCATTTGCACGAACCACAGCCCCAGGATCAGGACGATCGGGGTAATGTCGACGCCGCCGAAGTTCGGCACCAGGCGCCGGATCGGCCGCAGCGCCGGCTCGGTGATGCGGTAGAGGAAGTCCCCGATCATATAAACGAAGCGGTTGCGGGTGTTCACCACGTTGAAGGCGACCAGCCAGCTCAGGATGGCCGAGATGATGATCACCCAAATGTAGAGATCGATCGCGACGATCACGATCTTGATCAGGGGTCCCAAAATGATCAAGACGGCCTCCTGTTCCGCCACTTCCGCCTCGTCCGGGCGCCGCCGCTCCACCGGAGGCGGACAGGGGCGGGGCCGCGCGCGGCGCTAGCCTAGCGACGCGCCGGGAGCGATACAAGCAGTTCGCGGGCAGTTCGCGGGCAGCTCTCGGGCAATTAGCGGGCGGATCGCCGGCGCCGGTTTTGGCCGCCCGGCGCCCCCCGTCGGGAGAGCACCAGGGGAGCACAAAGAGAGCGCCCGGGAGAGCGCCCGGGAGAGCGCCGGGAGGCCACAGCCGGCTTGACAGCGCGTGGGGCTCTCCCCATTATCCGGCCGCCCGAGTCCGACCTCGGCCGCCCTTCGCGGCCGGCCCGGAAACCCAGCTTACGGGCGCCATCCAGCCGCGGGCCCAGGCCCGTGCCGGCGGAGGCCATGGGGCCGTAGCTCAGTTGGGAGAGCGTCGCGTTCGCAATGCGAAGGTCAGGGGTTCGACTCCCCTCGGCTCCACCA
>JAWWCG010000616.1:0-2861 GCA_033720555.1 Kiloniellales bacterium
CCGACGTGACCCGGCGCCGCATGTACCTCGAAACGCTGCAGAACGTCCTGTCGGACACCGACAAGGTGATTCTCGACGAGGGCACCGGCGGCGCCGTGCCCTATCTGCCGCTGAACGAACTGCGACGGGACAGCAGCGCTGCCACTCGGCAGCAGCAGGGAGGCGCGCAGTAATGAGACGCTTCACGACCCTCATCATCGGGATCGTCATCGTCGTCCTCGGAATCCTGGCGACGACGATGCTGTTCACCGTGCACCAGACCAAGCAGGTCATCGTGCTGCAGTTCGGCAATCCCATCCGGGTGGTCAAGGACCCCGGACTGGGCTGGAAGTGGCCCTGGCAGAGCCTGGAATACTACGAACAGCGCGTCCTCAACCTCGATCCCCCGGTCGAGCGCATCATCCTGGCCGACCAGAAGCCGCTGTTGGTCGATTCCTACGCCCGCTACACGATCGAGGATCCCTTGCGGTTCTTCCAGACGGTGCGCAGCGAATCCGAACTGCGCGTGCGGCTCGGCACCATCGTCAATTCCCAGTTGCGCAGCGTCCTCGGCAACCAGAACCTCGCCAGCGTGCTGTCCGAGGAGCGCGCCGAGATCATGCGCCTGATCAAGGACAGCGTGAACGAGCAGGCGCAGCGCTTCGGGATCTCCCTGGTGGACGTGCGCATCCGCCGCGCCGACCTGCCGCAGCAGACCAGCGAATCGGTGTACGATCGGATGCGCTCCGAACGCATACGAGAGGCGAAGGAGTTTCGCGCCCAGGGCTTCGAGCAGGCCCAGCGCATCAAGGCCGGCGCCGACCGCGAGGCCACGGTGATCCGGGCCGAGGCGGAGCGCGAGGCCGATATCCTGCGCGGCCAGGGCGAAGGCGAGCGCACCCGCATCCTCAACGTCGCCTACGGCCAGGATGCCGACTTCTTCAACTTCTACCGGTCGATGCAGGCTTACGAGCGCTCGCTGCGCAAGGGCACGTACATGGTGCTGTCGCCGGACAGCGAGTTCTTCAGTTTCTTCGGCACGGCCGCCACCCCGGGCACGGTCCAGCCGAGCGCCCCGGGCGGGGCCAACGCGGACGACGCCGGCGCGCAGGGTCAAACCGACTCCGAGGCGCAGGGCCAGTCCGGGGCCGGTCAAGCGGTGGGCTCCAACGCCGCCGAAACCGACTAGGCCGGCGGCCCCCGCGCCGGTTCGGCGAGGGGCGCGGCCGGTCCGGTGGCTCGGAGTTCCATGAATGGGCGATCTGCTGACCGCCTTGGCGCTGGTCCTGGTGATCGAAGGGCTGGTCCTCGCGGTGTTCGCCGATCGCCTGGAGGAGCTGCTGGCCCGGCTGGCCGAGATACCGCCCGAAGTGCTGCGGGTCGCCGGCTTGGTCTCCGCCGTCCTCGGCCTGATCGCGGTGTGGCTGATCCGGGGCTGAGCGAGGCCGGCGCCGCGGCGCCTGAGCCGCATGGACACCGCGAGGGGCACCGCGAGGGCGAACGCGAGGGAGAAGTCGCGCGACGGCCCGGTCGGGGGGCCGCCGGAGGGGGCCGCCACGGGGCCGCGGCCATAATTTGGCCTATTTCGTCTTTCAGGGTCTTGAGACTAAACTGTGTTGCAACGAACCGAGCCTTTCCCACATCTT
The DNA here is from genome assembly GCA_033720555.1 of Kiloniellales bacterium. Classification (GTDB taxonomy): domain Bacteria; phylum Pseudomonadota; class Alphaproteobacteria; order Kiloniellales; family JAKSDN01; genus CALJXB01. The sequence continues at coordinate 1,626 of JAWWCG010000616.1, forward strand.
TGGGCGAGCACCGAGCCGGGGATGAGGCCGAAACGACCTGCCGGCGGGCGGTGGCGGCGATCCCGGGAGAGAGGATTCATTGGGGACTCGAACGTGAGCCAGACACTTCGTTTAGACCGTCTAGACAGCGCTCAATGGCGGTGGGCGATCGCCCTGCCGCTGCTTCTCGCCGCGCTTTTGTGGGCCGGATCGGCGCGCGCCCGCGCGGCGCCGGATAGCTTCGCCGATCTGGTCGAAACGCTGCTGCCGGTGGTGGTCAACATCTCCACCACCCAGGTCGTCGAATCGCCCGGCGGAAGCCAGGAATTCGAGGAGTTCTTCCGCGAGTTCTTCGAGCGGCGCGGCGAACCGCCGCAACGCCGGCGCGAAAGCTCGCTGGGCTCGGGCTTCATCATCGATGCGAGCGGCTACATCGTCACCAACCACCACGTGATCGAAGGCGCCGACGAGATCACCGTCCTGCTGCACGACGGCTCGTCCCTGGAGGCCGAGGTGATCGGCAGCGACGAGAAGACCGATCTGGCGATCCTTAAGGTGAGCAACGGCGGTCCGCTGCCGGCCGCCCAATGGGGCGATTCCGACGAGACCCGCATCGGCGACTGGGTGATCGCGATCGGCAATCCCTTCGGCCTGGGCGGCACGGTGACCGCGGGCATCGTCTCGGCCCGCGAGCGCGACATCAAGGCCGGCCCCTACGACGATTTCATCCAGACCGACGCGGCGATCAACCGGGGCAACTCGGGCGGTCCCATGTTCAACCTCGACGGCGAGGTCATCGGCATCAATTCGGTGATCATCTCTCCCTACGGCGGATCCGCCGGCATCGGCTTCGCCATCGCCTCGAACCTGGCGCGCAACGTGATCGAGCAACTCCGCGATCACGGCCGGGTGCGCCGCGGCTGGCTGGGCGTGCGGATCCAGACCGTGACCGACGAGCTGGCCGAGGGCCTGCGCCTGGACGGCACCAGCGGCGCCCTGGTCGCCTCGGTGACCGAGGGCGGGCCGGCCGAGGCCGCCGGCATCGAGCAGGGCGACGTCATCCTCAGGTTCGACGGCCAAGAGGTCGGCGAGATGCGCAAACTGCCGCGCATGGTGGCCGAGACTGGCATCGGCAAGGCGGTCGAGGTGGTGGTCTGGCGCAAAGGCGAGGAGGTCACGCTGCAGGTCGAGCTCGGCGAGCTGGACGAGGAGCAGATGGCGGCCGCGACCCTCGGCGAGGAGCCGCCGGCCGAGCGG
>JAWWCG010000617.1:0-2850 GCA_033720555.1 Kiloniellales bacterium
AGCTGCTGGCCGACGAGAAGGAGCGGGCGCCGGAGGCCGGCCAGATCGTGATCCCGGCCGGCCCGCGCCTCGGCGACCTGGTGATCGAGGCCGAGCACCTGAGGAAGGGCTTCGGCGAGCGGCTCTTGATCGAGGACCTGAGCTTCCGCATGCCGCGCGGCGGCATCGTCGGCATCATCGGCCCGAACGGCGCCGGCAAGACCACGCTGTTCCGCATGATCACCGGCGAGGAGAGCCCCGACGGCGGGACCTTGCGGCTCGGCGAGACGGTGAAGCTCGGCTATGTCGACCAGTCGCGCGAAACGCTCGCCGCCGACAAGACGGTGTGGGAGGAGATCTCACAGGGCCTCGACGTGATCGAGCTGGGCAAGCGCAGCGTCCAGTCGCGCGCCTACGTCGCCAGCTTCAACTTCCGCGGCCCCGATCAGCAGAAGAAGGTCGGCCAGCTCTCCGGCGGCGAGCGCAACCGGGTGCACCTCGCCAAGATGCTGAAATCGGGCGCCAACGTGCTGCTGCTCGACGAGCCCACCAACGACCTCGACGTGGACACGCTGAGGAGCCTCGAGGAGGCGCTTTTGGAATTCGCCGGCTGCGCCCTCATCATCAGCCACGACCGCTGGTTCCTCGACCGCACGGCGACCCACATCCTGGCCTTCGAGGGCGACAGCCAGGCGGTCTGGTTCGAGGGCAACTACCAGGACTTCGAGGCCGACCGCAAGCGCCGCCTGGGCGCCGAAGCCGAGCGGCCCCACCGCATCAAGTACAAGCCGCTGACGCGGTAGCGGTGCGGCGGCTCCCGGCGCTTATCGGCAATGACCGGCGCTTATCGGCGATTGCCGGCGATTGACGGCGCTTACTGGGCCGCCACCGCCGGCTTGAACTCGCCCTTGGCCAGCTTGTCGCGCAGCAGGGTCACCAGGCCGGGCAGGCCGCCCTGGTTCTTGATCACCGAGGCGTACTCGGAGCGCAGCGTGATCGCCATGCTGACGCCCTCGACCATCACGTCGAAGACTTTGTATTCGCCGTTGCGCTCGAGCAGCCGCCAATCGGTCTTAACCTTGCGGCCCTGGGCATCGACGTAGGTCGAGGTGACCACCGTGAATTTCGGGTTCTTGCTGTCGGGCGCCGCCTCGCCGATGATCAGCTCCTCGCCCTGATATTGCGAGAAGAGCGGCAGGAAGCGCTGGACGATGGCGTCCTCGAAGGCCTTCAGGAAGTCGTCCTGGACCCCCTCGTCGGCCTGTCGCCAGTAGCGGCCGACGACGAAGCGGCCGATCCGCTCGATATCGAAGGTCTCGTTCAGCAGTTCGCGGAACAGCGCCTCGCGCTCCTGTTCGCTGCGCGAGGTATCGGTCAGGCCGGTGATCGCCCGCTCGCGCATGGAGTCGAGGAAGGTGGAGGCGGGGTGTTCGGTCTCCGCCGACAAGCGGGCGAAGGGCGAAAGGCACAGCGCGGCTGCAAGCATCGCGCCGGACATGCCGATCAGAAAGCGTCGTGTCTGCATGGCACTCATTCGGTTTCTGACGTTTGTGTCATACGGGTCGCACTGGCTCCGATATCCTCGTCGGAGTTCAGGTCGTTCCGGATCTCGGCGTCGCGCCGCTGGCGATAGAGCGAGCGCAGCCGGGCATAGAAGTCCAGGGCGTCGCGCTCTATCTCGTCCAGAGTTTCCAGATTGCGGGTCCGGAAGTCCAGGCCATCCATGGCGAAGCGGTAGAGCATCCACTCGTCCTTGTCGGTTTCCTGGGCGATGTAGAAGAAGGGATCGAGGAAGATGTCCACCACCTTGCCGGTGGCGTCGCGCAGGTTCGAGGGCCCGAGCAGCGGCAGCATGATGTAGGGGCCGCCGCCGACGCCGTAGACGCCCAGCGTCTGGCCGAAATCCTCCTTGTGGTAGGGGTGGCCGAGGTCGGTGGCGACGTCCCAGAAGCCCAGCACGCCGCCGGTGGAGTTGAGCAGGAAGCGGTCCCAGGTGGTCTTGGCCCGCTGCCAATCGCCCTGCAGCAGGTCGTTGGCCAGGGTCACCGGCTCGTTCAGATTGCGCAAGGCGAGGTGCACTCGCTCGCGCACGTATTCCGGCACCAGGTCCCGGTAGAGCACCGCCGCCGGCCGGATCAGGGCGACGTCGAGGGTCTGGTTGAAGGCGAAGATGAAACGGTTGGGAATCTCGAGCGGATCGTTCGGATCCTGGATCTCTTCCTCGTAGTCGGCGAAGGGGTCGTCCTCGAGCTCGTCCAGCTCGGCGGCGCGCACCTCGGTGGCGGCCGTCGCCAGGGCCGTCGCCAGGGCAAGGACGAGCAGCGCCGCGGGCCAAAACCGCGCCCGGGCCGCCGTCGGCCCCATCGCCATGCCAAGGTGTTCGACCATCGCCTCAATCCCCGAAACGACCGTTGTGCCAAGTGTTCCGGTCACCGCGCGGTTGCGGCCCGTACCCGCACGCAAGGCCCCTGGATTGCGAGCGGACCGCCAAAAAAGCCGCCGTTTCAGCCGCCAAAGTCTGCTGGAACGGTTAACAAAACCTTAGAGGACTCCCGCTTTTTTGCGCACCGCGAGGCCGGCAAAACCTGACGCTAACGTCCTGAATCGAGGGAATCTGCTATCACAGCCGTCGCTGGAAGGCCAGCCGATAAAGCGGCGGGGACGGCCGGGCGGGGCGCCGTGGAACGGCGCCAATTGGCCCGGGAATTCCGCCGATTCGGCGCCGATTCAGCAGCGATTCGGCGCCGATTCAGGGGGGCCGAGGCCGGCCGGGCGGCGCGGCCCCGCATGCGCGCCTCGAGGCGTCCCCCGAGGCGGCCCCCCCCGGGTCGTCCCCCGGATAAACGCGCGGCGCGCGCGCCCCTATCGTGG
>JAWWCG010000618.1:0-2846 GCA_033720555.1 Kiloniellales bacterium
CTTTGCGAAGCGCAGCGCCTCGTCGGGACCGAGTTTGTTGCCGATCATGCCTGCATCGGTCGAGTAGCTCGTGTGCAGGTGCGTGTCGCCCCAGAACACGCGGTCCGGGTAGTTTTGGTAGAGGTACGGCGAGTACTCCTGGCCGCCGAGGCTGATATCGTCACGGTCGACGGCGATGTCCTGGGCAAAAGCGCTGGTGGCTAGGAGGGCGGTCAGGGCGCTTGTCATGAGCACTTTGCCGACCATCATTTGCTTACTCCGATTTCCAATGATTCGTGCAAACGCTTCGTGTTGTTAAAGTCCGAGTCCTCCGAACGGCTTCGTCAACCGACACCTCCCGGCGAGCCACGCGCCTAAGTCGAGGGGTCCACGAAACCAGGGCCAGTTGGCCCCTTTCGGTCATCGCGGCGTATACCAGATCGGCGAGGTGTAGGCGCGCTCCTGGGTGGTCATCGGAACCTCCTCGGGCAGGTCGAGATCGAAGCGCTGCGCCTCGTAGGCTGTCCAGCGCGGCGTCGGGATCTGCAGGACGCGGGCGTAGTACATGGCCGGCAGCGAGGGATCGAAGTCCGGGTCCTCCCAGACGGCGATCAGCTCCGGCGCGCCGATCGAGTTGGTCCAGGTCGCGTTCTCCACGTCGACCGTGTCGCCGACGGGGGGCAGCTTGCCGTCCGGCCCCGGCTCGCGCTCGCCCGCCCACACGACATCGTAGACTTTCTCCTCGGCCTGGCCGTCTGCGCTCACCCAGCCCTTGATGATCTGGATCCGGTCGAGATTGCCGCCGATCGGATCGCGGAGTGCGGCGACGAGAAAAGTCGGCGCCTCGCCCTCCGGTCCCGCCGGAAGATCGCCGCCCATCGGCACCCCCTTGTCGTAGCCGATCCAGCCTGGCTCGCGGGCGCCCGCGTCTTCGGCCTCGAAGTCCCAGCCGCCGAAGAAGCGCACGCTCATGCGCGGACCGGTCGAGGCATAGGTCTCGCGCCGCTGCATTGCGTCCCAGATGGCTTCCCGGGTGTTCTCGGTGGCCCAAACCGCCGTGTAGCCCGATGCGGCCTGCCGCCAGCCGAGGATCTCGCGGCCGTCGAAGCTGAGGACGATATGCTCCCATCGCGTCGGCGAGGGCTCGACGCCCGAATGCTTGCCGAAAAAGTTGTCCTCCTCGATGGCGGAAAGGGCCGTGTGCGCGTCCGTGCCCGCCGCGGCGCCGATCTTGAACGGGTTCTCGCCGATGCGCTGCTCCAGCATCATCCCGTTCTTCAACGCCTCGCGGTAATATTCGTGCGCGATGTCGCCTTCATTCTTGGGCGTGAGGTTCAGGTTCCCTTCGTCCCACGTCTCGTAATCGGCAAATTCGTCCTCCGGCGAGAGCGAAGGATGCGCCTCGCCATCGCCCTTGATCTGGGTGACCTCGTAGATCGGCTCGAAACGCTGACGACGGAGCGCGTAGTCGGAGTCCAGCGGCTCCTTCGACGTATAGGTCTCGAAGGCGAACATCAGGCCGTTCGAGAGATTTCCGTTATGCGGGATCGCCAGGACTCTGTCGCCCGTTGTGTCCTCGTAATCCTTCATCCAGGACCAGAGATCCTCGGGATCCACGCTCTCGAAGGTCGTGTAGGGCAACACCTGGTCCGCCTGGGCCTTAGCGCCGCGATAGATGACGTTCCGGTGCAGGTTGTTTCCAGGACCCGGGTTCGGCGTCCACTCGTAGCCGATCAGCGCCGTGAAGCGCCCCGGCTCGTTGAAGCGCTCGATGATCTCGGTATAGGCGTGCCAGGTGTCGCGATAGAACGCCTCGCCCTTCGCCGCCTCGGGCAGCGTGCCGTTGCCTTGCGCCTGAATGGCCGCCATGGCGACCGGCACGATCTCGTCGAGCGTGCCGTTCTGCATCACATCGCTCCACTCGGCGAGCGTCGGGTCCGCCTCCACGAGCGCCGGCTCGCCCTTGCGCAGCGCCGGCGGCACGCCGATCAGGTCCGAGTGATCGGTCATCGCCAGCCAATCGAGCGGGCGAGAGAGCTGGATCGGCACGCCGTAGGTCGTCTCGACCTGTTCGCCGCGAGCGAAGCGCAGAGCATCCTCGGGGCTCAGCGCGTTGATGAAGCCCGCGTCGAACGACCACCCGGAATGGACGTGCTGATCGCCCCAGAGGGGTCGGGTCGGAAAGGAGCGGTTGGCATAGGGCGAGAAGCTTCGCGGACCGAGCCTCGCCGTTTCCCTGATCGCGGCCGGATCGATCGTGACATCGTACCCGTGGCCTGTCTCGTTCGGCGCCTGCGCGAGCGCCGGAAACGCGACCGCAAGCGCAACCGCAAGCGCGGCGGCCAAGGTAGCCCTTCGGAGCATCTCTTTCTCCCCAGTGGTGTCGTGATCGGCGCACCGATGATCTTTGTCGCGGCCGCTGTTTCGCTAGCCCTCCGGCGAGTACCAGATCGGCGAGGTGTAGGCGCGTTCCTGGCCGATGGTCTGGGCGGCCTCGGGAATCTCGATTCCATAGCGGAACGCGTCGTAGACCACCCAGCGCGGGGTCGGGATCTCAATCACGCGGGCGTAGTAGAAAGCCGGGCGATCCGGATCGAAGTCGGGATCGGACCAGACCGCACCGAGTTCGGAAGCGCCGATCGTGTTGGTCCAATTGGCCGCTGGGATATCGACCGTGTTGCCGACCGGCGGCAGGACCCCGTCGCCGTCCGGCTCGCGTCCGGGCGACCAGGCGACGTCATAGACCTTTTCGTGCGCGTTGCCGTCCGCGTCCAGCCAACCCTTGATGATCTGGATACGGTCGAGATTGGCGCCGATCGGATCGCGCAGCGCATAGACCATGAAGCCGGGGGCGCCATCGCCGCCAC
>JAWWCG010000619.1:0-2841 GCA_033720555.1 Kiloniellales bacterium
AGCGGCACCGCGAGCTCGACCGCCACTACCAGGCGATCGCCGGCACCGCCTGAGCGCCGCCTGAGCGTATCGTCGCGCGTGTCATCGGACGAGTTGGCCGGGCGGGTTTGCAATAACCGCGCGGCGCGTGTTCCCTTGCACGGTTCATCGTCAGCGAGCGGAACCGTCTGCCATGAAGGCCCATATCGTCCTCGCCCATCCCGAGCCGCAGTCATTCAACGGCCATCTGGCCAACCTGGCCCGCCGCGCCCTGACCGCCAGGGGCTGGCAGGTCACCCTGTCGGACCTCTACGCCATGGGCTTCGATCCCTGCGAGCGGGCCGAGCACTACGCCGAGCGCAAGGCCCCCGCGCGCTTCGACGTTCAGGCCGAGCAGCGCCACGCCGCCGAGCGGGGCGCCATCCCGGCGGCGGTCCGCGACGAGCTCGCCCGAGTCGACGCCGCCGACCTGGTGATCCTGCAGTACCCCATGTGGTGGCACCTGCCGCCGGCCATGCTGAAGGGCTGGTTCGACCGGCTGCTGGTCTACGGCGAGGTCTACACCAGCACCCGGCGCTTCGAGCGCGGCCGCTTCGCCGGCGCCAAGGCGCTCCTGTCGGTGACCGTCGGCACCAGCCCCGAGACCTATGCCCACAACGGCCGCAGCGCCGACATCGACCTGCTGCTGTGGCCGGTGCACTTCACCCTGGCCTACGTCGGCTTTGAGGTCCTGAGGCCCCATGTCGCCTACGGCGTCGAGGCCGGCCTGCGCTACTCCGATCCCGGGGTTGTGGCAGAGCGCCTGAAGCGGATCGGCGCCGCCTACGCCGCCCGCCTGGACGGTGTCGACGTGGAGGCGCCCCTGCCGTTCAACCGCATGAGCGACTGGGGCGAAGACGGCCGGATCAAGCCCTCGGCGCCGGTCTACAGCCCCTTCATCCGGCACCGCGAAGACCTGGAGCTGAGCTAGGGCTGGGCGGGTTAGCCGGGTCCGCCGCCACGGTCCCTCTGCCGATGGTCGGCGCCGGGCCGACCGGCCGCGCCGCCGCGGTCGAACTGGCCCCGGGGTTCGCCGCCGCGTCGTCGTCGCGGGACTTGGTCAAGGGTCGCGAGGTTCGTGGCCGCGAGGATTGTGTCCGTCTGGCGCCTTTCTGCCGCGGGCGCGAGCGGCTATATAGGCGGTCCCGAACCGCCACGCGAAGGACCCTTCATGGACGACGCCGACGCCGCCCTCGACCTGCTCGCCGATCTGATCGCCAAGGCCCGCGCCCGGGGCGCCGACGCCGCCGACGCCGTCCTGGTCGGCTCGGTCGCGCTCTCCAACGCCCAGCGCCTGGGCGAGCTCGAGCGCCTGGAGCGCGAGGAAAGCCAGGACCTCGGCCTCAGGGTCCTGGTCGGCCGCCGCCAGGCCATCGTTTCCTCGACCGACACCGCCGCCGACGCCCTCGAGGCGCTGGTCGAGCGGGCGCTCGCCATGGCCAAGAGCGTGCCGGAGGACGCCTACTGCGGCCTCGCCGAGCCCGACCAGCTCGCCAAGAACCACCCCGACCTCGACATCTTCGATCCCGCGGAGCCCGCCCCCGAGACCATGATCGAACGGGCGCGCGCCTGCGAGGACGCCGCCCGGGCGGTCGCCGGCGTCACCAACTCCGAGGGCGCCGAGGCGAGCTGGTCGATGAGCCGGGTCAGCCTCGCCGCCTCCAACGGCTTCGCCGGCAGCTACACCACCTCGCGCCATTCCCTCGGCGTCTCGGTGCTGGCCGGCGAGGGGCTCGCCATGGAGCGCGACTACGACTTCACCTCCACGGTCTTCGGCGCCGACCTGGAGGATCCGGAAACCGTCGGCCGGCGCGCCGGCGAGCGCGCGGTGCGCCGCCTCGGCGCCAAGAAGGCGCGCACCGCCAAGGTGCCGATCGTCTTCGACCCCAGGGTCGCCGGCGGCCTGATCGGCCATCTGGCGAGCGCCATCAACGGCCGCAGCGTGGCGCGGGGCACCAGCTTCCTGAAGGACAAGATGGGCGAACGGGTGCTCGCCGCGGGCCTCAACATCGTCGACGACCCGCACCGGGCGCGCGGCCTGCGCTCCAAGCCGTTCGACGCCGAAGGCCTCAGGAACGCCCGACGCCACGTGGTCGAGGACGGCGTGCTGAAGACCTGGCTGCTCGACCTGCGCTCGGCGCGCCAGCTCGGCCTCGAGCCGACCGGCCACGCCAGCCGCGGCACCTCCTCGCCGCCCGGCCCGACGGCCACCAACCTCTATCTGGAGCCCGGCGCGACCAGCCCCGAGTCGCTGATCGGCGAGATCGACACCGGCTTCTACGTCACCGAGATGATGGGCATGGGGGTGAACGCGGTCACCGGCGACTACAGCCGCGGCGCCGCCGGCTTCTGGATCGAGAAGGGCGCGCTCGCCTATCCGGTGAGCGAGGTCACCGTCGCCGGCAACCTCAAGGCCATGTACCAGGCGCTGACCCCGGCCGACGACCTCGAGTTCCGCTACGGCATCAACGCCCCCACCCTAAGGGTCGACGCCATGACCGTGGCCGGGGCCTGAGAGCGGGACCCGCGCCCTTTCCAATTCGTCGGTCGCAGCGCCGGCCCCAATCAGAGCAACACGGGACCTAGCCCCCGTAGGGCCCGCCGCGCGGCACCACGAGGTCGAGCGCGTCCGGGACCACCGCGATCTCCCCCGGCAGCCGGGCCACGTCCTCGCCGTCGGCCTGCAGCGGCTCCGCCACCGGCGCCGGCGGCGCCTCAGGCGTCGGCGCGGCGGCGGCGATCCGCACGCGGCGGCCGAGCACGCTCTTGAAGCCCGCCGACCCGGCGAGCCGACCCAGCGCCAGGGCGGAGCCGTAGCGCGCC
>JAWWCG010000620.1:0-2838 GCA_033720555.1 Kiloniellales bacterium
CATTGGCTAGCCTCGCACCGCTTGCCGCAGGACCTCGCCCCCATAGTCCACCGGCATCTTCCCCCTCGCATCTTCCCCCTCGCATCTTCCCCCTCGCATACTCCAATGGAGAGCGAGACCAACGCAAGCAAGAGCGTCGCCGTTCGGCCCTAAGGCGAGCATCGGCCCTGCGATCAGCTCGGCCGCACCTGGACGGTCGCACAGTCGCCAAGGCGAGCGATCCATTGGACACGGCGCCGGGAGCGGGCGCCCGGGCGATTGGCCGGCGCCCACACTACAAGAGCGCCCCGCGAACGTAGCAATCACGGGGCGCCAAGTTTTAGAGGTTACGTAAAGGAGATTCCGCAAACGTGTGGCATTCGCAACAGAAGATGCCAGAATCACCACATATGTACCCTAACATCACGGCGCGCGACGTCAAGGCATCTTGCCGTTTTCAGTGTCAAATTTTGCAGCCACCTCGGCGCCGATGCGCCCGCCTCTCCCCGGCTTTCGCTTCCCCGGCCAACGCCGCCTAGAAGCCCGTGGAGCGCGGCTTGCCTTCGCTTGACACCTGGATTCGACTGCACACCTTGGGGGTATGCGCAGTCCCAACAAGAAACTGAGCGCTATTCTGCCGGGGATGAGCCTGCTGGCGGTGGGGGCGCTGTTGCTGGCAACGGCCGCGTTTCTCACCGAGCCGTGGCGCGTGGCGTGGACTGTGCTGGTCGGCTTGGCGACGCTGATTTTGCTGGTCGGGACGATCAACCTGTTCGAGCGGTGGACCGACGCCCGCGGGTTTTGGGACGAATGAGTGGCCCCGCCCCCTCAAGGGCCCCGAAGGACGCGAGCCATAAGGTGTGCGGCGAGACGGCGCCCAGCGAAAGTCCGCGCCCTGGCCTTGGCCGATCTTGTCGGGCTCCGTGCCGGACCTGCCACGGGCTCGTCGCGAAAACTCGGCTAAGTCATTGAAATGAGTGGCGGGAGTGACGGGACTTGAACCCGCGACCTCTGGCGTGACAGGCCAGCGCTCTAACCAAACTGAGCTACACCCCCAGAAAGGGCCGACCAATTGGACCGACCGGCTGGGCCGACGGCCTCTCTCATCGGCCGCCGTCATGTACTCCAGCCTCCGCGAGCCTGTCAAGCAATGCCACGGATGTCCGACAGGCATTCCACGGGCGTCCCACAGGCGGCCCATGGGCGGCCCACGGGCGGCCGCCCCGCCCGCTAACCTCCGGCGGCGTTCACGCCGGCCGGCGGCCGCGCAGGTGGCACGGCCGGAGCTCGCCCTGCTCGACCACCTGTTTCTTGACGGTCGAGCTTCTGCGCCGGTGCAACGCCGCCTCGCGTCCGAGGGCGGCCGCCGCCCGCTCGAAATTCGCGCCGCTGACGGACTCGATCTCCCGCTCCACCACGCCGAGGTACCAGCGGTTGCGGTCGCGCACCGCCACGTCGACGAAGCCCGCCCGGCGCAGGGCCGCGGCGGTGTTCTCCGGCGTCTCCATCCGGAAATCCAGGTGGACGATCTCCAGCCAAGCCTTCATGGCCTCGGAGAACGCCCCGTCGCCGCCATAAAGCCAATCGCTCGCGACGAACACGCCGCCCGGCTTCAGCACCCGCAGCACGTCGGCATAGAGCGCCGGCTTGTCGGGGATATGAATCATGGAATCCTTGCTGAACACCACGTCGAAGGACTGGTCCGCGACCGGAAAAGGCCCCGGCGTCACGAGTTGAAAGCGAACCCGCGCGCCGAGCCCCGCGCGCGCCACCGTCCGCTCAGCGCGGGCGACCAACGCCGGCTCGACCTCCAGGCCGACCACCTCCCGCGCGCCGTGCTCGCTGGCCAGCAGGATGTCGATGGCCCCGAGCCCCGAGCCCACGTCCAGGACGCGGCAGCCGGCGAGATCGACGCCCTCCAGCAGGGCGCGCACCTCCTGCGGACCGCCGGGCGAGAGAAAGCCCTCGCCCCACATCCATTCGAGGCCGGCCACGAAGTCGTCGGGGTACTGGCCAGTCATGATCGCTCGCCTCCGATCCGGACGGGCCCGGCGGTCGCCAGCCCTGCCAGCGGCGCCGAAGGACCGCGACGATCATGTCAGGCCGCCGGTTCCGGGAAAAGCGGGAATGGGCGGGCGCTGCGCTCAGCCGGTGGCGGACGAGCCGGAGGCGCCGCGGGCGCCCCCTGCGCCCCGCTCACCCTTGTCGTCGAGGCTGCGACGGACCGCCAACAGCACGTCGGTTTCAACGAACGGCTTGGGCAGCACGTCGTCGGCGCCGAAGCTTCTGGCGAAATCGCTGTAGCGCTTCTGCGCCGCGTCGGCGCGCAGCGGCATGGCAATGATCGGCATGCGATAGCCCTTGCCGCGCACCGCTCTGATGGTTTCCAGGCCGTCCATTTCCGGCATCACGATGTCGACGATCAGGAGGTCGGGCTCGTGTTGCTCGACCAGCGGCATGGCCTCGCGGCCATTGCCGGCCTCGAGAACGGTGTGTGGTATGGCCTCGAGGATCGTCCGCAGGCTGCGACGGACCTTCGGATCGTCATCCACGATGAGGACGCCTGTCACGTTACATATCCCTTCGTGTCTCGACGGCCGGTCGTGGCCAAATCGTCGGAAGCGGGATTTCGTTCGCGCCGGGGTTTGAAATCGACCTCGCGGTCACTGTGCGTTCGGGAATCGGAAGGTCGAAGCGGCTCCCAACCCTAGCCGCCTGTTTTCGAGCCGGGACCAACAATATTCGTATAGGTCCCATACGTCCGTACGCACCATGGTACCCTTGCCCGCCGCGGCGCACGCACGGAGCCGATGGCGAGGCAGAGTCGGGGCAGAGTCGGGGCCGCTCAGTCGGGGCCGC
>JAWWCG010000621.1:0-2831 GCA_033720555.1 Kiloniellales bacterium
GAGCCACGAAGGAGCGAGCGCATCGCCTGACCGGCGAAAGCCTCGTGCCGAACTTCCCGCCGCCTCAATCGATGGGTTCGATCGGTCCGTAGGACTCCCATTGGTAGCCCTGCTGGACGCGGCGAAAGGCATAGAGCGCCTTGCCGTCGGTCCGCACGTTGATGATGCCGGGCAGGATCTTCTTGAATCGGCGGCGCGCCACAGTGTTGGACGCCGCCAGCGCGAAATTGAGGTCGCCTAGAGTCGTGGGCTCGTCGATACCGGCGCCGGCTATGGCCTCGTTGTCGCCCGCATCGGTAAAGAGGGCGGCGAGGGCCGTTGAGAACACCAGGGGCGCCTTGCCGCGGCCGGCGAGTCCGATCGCGCCGAGAAACACGGCCCTCGGATGGCCGTGGTCGGGCACCCCACCCGAAGACACGACGGTGATCATCGGTTTCACCGCCTCGAACAGGTGCTGGCTGAACTCATGGCTGCCATGGTGCGGCGCCTTCAGAACGTGCGCGTTGACGTTCAGGGCCAAACCGGGCGCGGACAGCAGGTGATCGCTGCCGTCCTCGTTCAGATCTCCGGAAAAGAAGGCCCGAACGAAGTTATGCGTGAGCCGGAAGACCAGCGAATTGCCGTTTATGGTATGCGCCTTATCGCTGAACCAGCGTAGCGAAGCGCCATCCGCCTCCAATCTCGGTCCCAGGATTTCCACCACGACCTCGGGATCGCCGACGTCGAGGGGTCCGATGCCGTCGTGGAGCATTCGGTAATTCGCGCCCGAGTCTGACACCGCTTGGATCCACCGGCCAAAGGTGTCGCTGTGGCGATCGTCCGCCAGATCCAAACCGTCGAGATCGCTCAAGGAGTCGTGAATCGTCGTCAGGCGGCCGTCGCTCGAGACATTCCCGATCGTGTGCTGGAAGCCCGAGTCGAAAATGCCGATGCCGTTGTGGTAGATGTTGTTGACCGTGATGCGGGGATGATTCAGCAAGGGGATCAGCCCCTCGACGTGATCGCTGTCGGCATGGCTCAGGAAGAGGTGGTCGATGGTGACCGCGGTGTTTGGCAGGTCGAGGCGGTACTTCCAAATGAGGAACCCCAAGGCCCGGTCGCGTAGGCCGCCGTCGACCAGAATCTTGGTGTTGTTCGGGGTCACGACGAAGGCGGCGTCGCCTTGACCGACATCGAGAAAGTACATCTCAAGGCTGCGATGCTGACTGAGCCGTGGTTGTCGCCACTCTCCGAGGCGGCCGCGATACCTCACGCGTTTGAAATCGGGCCCGCTCGGCGCGGCCCCGCCCACCGTATTCACCTCGTCGCCGAATATCAGGACATAGCTTTTGTCCTCGCCATTATCCACGAAATAGAACCGGTGCGTCTTCTTGTCGAGAAAGCGGATTGCCATATCGCTACCCCCCTTGTGCGGGTCGACTGAGGTGTCGGCCCTCGGTCTGTGACTGTCGCGACGGACACGCCCCCGCGGCAGGGTCCGGCAGGCAAGACCGTCTGGTCCCGCGGCAGCTCATGGCCTCGACACTGGCCTCGACACTGGCCTCGACACTGGCCTCGGCGTGACTCTCGCCGATGACGATCGCGACGCCTCGCCCAAAGCGGCGGGCGCGCGCCGATCGCACGACCATGGCTTTTGGGGACTCTCTGCACCCGCACCCCTTCGGTCCCCTTACGTCGCGGGCACCTGCAGACAACTTTTGCTCGCAAAGAGAGCCGCAATCGGCCTGTCTACAGGCCTTGGTTTAGCCTGGCAGGCTAACACGCAATGGGCGAGCGGTCCGCAAAAAAGCAATGCCATTGCGCGTCTTCGCTCTCTCGCTGCGACGCCGGTGTGCCCATGGCGAGCGACGGCCGAGGGGCGCTCGGCGTAGCGCATGAACTCACTGCCTGGCGCGTCACACTCTGTTTCCTTCTCCTCGAATGGGCTACAACGCCCGTCGCCGGAGGCGGCGAGCGACCCGGGAGCGGCGATGGGCGAGGCGCAGGACCAAGCGGCCACGGTGGCGGAAGGCGCCACGGAGGGCATGACGGACGGGACGACGGCCGGCACGACGGACGTCGCCATCATCGGGGCCGGCCCGGTCGGGCTGTTCGCCGTCTTCGAGTGCGGCATGCTGGGGCTCGGCTGCCGGGTGATCGACCCCTTGGGCGCGCCGGGCGGTCAACTGACCGCTCTCTATCCGGAGAAACCGATCTACGACATTCCGGGCATCCCGCACATTCTCGCCGGCGACCTGGTCGCGCAGCTCGAGGCTCAGGCGGCGCCCTTCGCCCCGCTCTACCATTTCGGCGAGCAGGTGACCGACTTGGCGCCGGCCGCGGGGGGCGGCTGGCGGCTTGCCACCTCGGCGGGTAAGGCGATCGAGGCGCGGGCGGTCATCATCGCCGCCGGCTGCGGCGCCTTCGGCCCAAACCGGCCGCTGTTGAGCGGCATCGACGACTACGAGGGCCGGTCCGTCTTCTACCTAGTCGAGCGGCGCGAGGCGTTCCGCGGCAAGCGCCTGGTCATCGCCGGCGGCGGCGATTCGGCTGTCGACTGGGGGCTCAGCCTGGCCGAGCTGGCGGACAAGGTCTACGTCGTGCATCGACGCGCCAAGTTCCGCGCCGCGCCCGGTTCCATCGAGCGATTGCACGAACTCGCGCGTCGCCGGCCCGACAAGCTTGAGCTGGTGATGCCCTATCAGCTCCAGGGTTTGGAGGGGCGCGACGGCCGGCTCGAGGCGGTGCGGGTGGCGAGCCTGGAGGGCGGCTTGCGGCGCCTCGAGGCCGACGCTCTGCTCCCCTTCTACGGCCTGTCGATGGACCTGGGGCCGATCGCCCGATGGGGCCTC
>JAWWCG010000622.1:0-2829 GCA_033720555.1 Kiloniellales bacterium
GACGTTCATGGCGATGTCGCGGGCCGAGAGGCCGCGGGCGCCGCCCGCCCAGTCGGCCTCGGTTCCGCCGGAGAAAACCACCTGCAGGACCGGGCAGCCCGCCGCGTCGAACGGCGTTTCCTGGCGCGCCGCGCCGGGGCTGGAGACGGCGAAGCCGGTGGCGTTGAGCACGACGCCGGGCGGCGCCTCGGCCAAGAGGCTTCGGACCGTCTCGGCCGACAACGGCTCCTTGAGGCTGGCGCAAAAGATCGGCAGCGGGTTCACGCCGTGGCCCAGCAGCGCGGCGATCAGCTCGTCGATCGGCGCCAGGTTGCCGGCCTGGAGCAGCGCCCGGTAGAACACCACGGCGGCAACCGGCGCATCGGTCCGCCACCGATCGCGCAGGTCGTCGAGGCCCGGCCGGTCCGCACCCGGCCAGTAGAGCCCGGCGCGCAACAGCGGCTTCGGCTCCTGCCAGTCGAGCTCGCGGCCGAGCAGGCTCGCCGCATAGGCGATGAGGTTGCGGGCGTTCTCCGGGCCGCCGTGGACGCAGTACTGCCAGAGCCGATGGCAAGCCTCGCCCGGCAAGGTCGAGAGCCGCGCCAGCTCGGCGTCCGGCTGGTCGTCGCCGGGCAGCAGCGCCAGCGGAATGGCCCGCTCGCGGCAGACCGCCGCGAGCTGCTCGACGCCGTAGGGCCAGTAGCCGACCCCGCCCAGGAGACGCACGATCACCAGCTTGGCCCGGCTCGCCACCTGATCGACGTAGAGATCGACCGAGAGGTTGTGGGAGAGCTGCATGAGGTTCGCCAGGCGCAGGCTCGGGCGCTCGGCCGCCTGCGCCTCGTCGAGCGCCGCCGCGGCGCCCGCGAGGTTCGCCAGCTCCGTGTCGGCGGCCGACAGGATGAGGACGTCGCCGGGGCTCTGGGCGAGGTCGACCGGCTCCGAGCCGTCGGCGACGACGCCGGCCTGGGCCTTGAGGAGATGCATGGCCGTGCCCTCCCGGTCCCCGTCAGGTCGTGTCCGGCCCGCAGATCGGCCCACAGATTGGCCCGGCCAGGCTGTCGCTCACGGCGGCCTGGTCGAGGCCGCGCTGGGCGATGATCACCAGGCGGGTGCCGCGCGGCTCGTCGGCGCGCCAGTCCCGGTCGTAGTAGTGCTGCAGGCGGGCGCCGACCCCCTGCACCACCAGCCGCATGTCCTTGCCGGCCACCTCGGCGAAGCCCTTCACCCGCAGGATGTCGTGGCGGGCGATCACCGGCGCGAGGCGCGCCATCAAGGCCTCGGGCGTGGCGACCGGGCCCAGTTCGAGGGCGAAGGTGGTGAAGTCGTCGTGATCGTGGTCGTCTTGCCCGTCGTGGTGGGACGGCCGCGAGTCGAGATCGTCCTCCGCCGCCGCGCCGAGTCCCAGCAGCACCGCGGCCGGCACCTGCCCGTGCGCGATCGGCAGCAGCTTGACGGCGGCGCGCAACTGTCCGCCGACGTCGCCCGCGACCCGGTCCAGGGCGGCCGCGTCGAGCAGGTCGGTCTTGTTCAGCACCACCAGATCGGCGCAGGCGAGCTGGTCCTCGAAGACCTCCTCCAAGGGGCTGTCGTGGTCGAGCGCCTCGTCCGCCTCGCGCTGCGCCTGGACGGCGGCGGGGTCGGGCGCGAAGCGCCGGTCGGCCACGGCGGCGCCGTCGATCACCGCGATCACGCCGTCGACCGTCACCCGGGTGCGGATCTCCGGCCAGTTGAAGGCCTTGACCAGGGGCTTGGGCAGCGCCAGGCCGGAGGTCTCGATCACGATGTGGTCGGGCGGCTCGGGGCGGTCCAGGAGGCGCTCCATGGTCGGCACGAAATCCTCGGCCACGGTGCAGCAGATGCAGCCGTTGGCGAGCTCCAGCACGTCGTCCTCGGCGCAGCCTTCGACGCCGCAGCCCTTGAGGATCTCGCCGTCGACGCCGAGGTCGCCGAACTCGTTGATGATCAGGGCAAGTCGGCGGCCGTTGGCGGTCTCCAGCAGGTGCCGGATCACGCTGGTCTTGCCGGCGCCGAGAAAGCCGGTCACCACCGTCGCCGGGATCTTGCGCACGCCGGTCATCGCGTTGCCTCCGTTCGCTGGCCGCTCGCCAACGGCGGCGCTTTGACATGAACCACTTGGCCGGCGGCCATCAGGCGCACCGACTGGGCGGCCTCGCCCACCGCCTGGTGCAGGTGGCCGGCATGGTCGATGAACGCGCGGGCGAGCGCGTTCTCCGGGATCACGCCGAGGCCCACCTCGTTGCTGACCAGCACCGCCGGCCCGGCCAGGCCTTTCAGGCAGGCGACCAGCCGCTCGGTCTCGGCGGCGGGCTCGCGGCCGGCGGCCAGCAGGTTGGTCAGCCACAGGGTCAGGCAATCGACCAGCACGGCGCGGTCCGGCCCGGCCGCCTCGGCGAGGACCGCCGCCAGCTCGAGCGGCTCCTCCACCGTCTGCCAGCGCGGGCCGCGGCGCGCCCGGTGCCGGGCGATGCGCTCGGCCATCTCGGCGTCGCCCGGCTCGGCGGTCGCCAGGTAGACGCAGGCGCCGGGTTGGGATTCGACCAGGGTCTCGGCGTGGCGGCTCTTGCCCGAGCGGACGCCGCCGAGGATCAAGGTGATCGGCGCGAGGTCGCTCACGACGGGCGCTCCGGGATCGCGGCGAGCGGCGGGGCGTCGGACGGCGGGCCCCCCGGCGGCCGCAGCCCGCCGGCGAGCGCGACCCCCGGCACCTCGATGCGCTCGGCCGGCAGCAGGAGGCGCCAGTCGTGGTCGACCGCGATCACCCGGGTCAGATAGTCCTTGCCGGCGGTGCGCGCGCCGGCCAGCCGGGCGCCGGCGTGGCGGCTGAGC
>JAWWCG010000623.1:0-2829 GCA_033720555.1 Kiloniellales bacterium
GAAAATGGAGGGACTGAGCCTGCCGAACGACGAGCTCCAAGACGCATCGATCTCGATCCTCGGCCGGCAGCCGCTCGCCGTGCGCGCACGCCTCCTCGAGGGCGGCGAGAGCCTCCGCGTGGGCATAGAGCCCGGCTGCCATGTCGGCGAAGCGGGACAGATACTCGACCGTCTTGTCCGCTTGCCCGGCCCTCGCGTAGTGGTGCGCCAACAATTCCGGCTGGCTCTCGACGATCTCGGGGTGCTTGCGCTCCAACAGCTCGGCCACCTGGCGGTGGTAATACTGACGCGTCCGTACCAGCAGCGACTCGTAAGCGGCATCCTGAACCAGAGCGTGCTTGAAAATATACTTCACCCGCGGCCAGCGCCCGCGCTGGTAGAGCAGCTCGGCGTCGACCAGCTGATCCAAGCCCTTGTGCAAGGCGGTCTCGTCGAGGGAGGCGATCGCCTGCAACATGTCGTATGCAAACTCGCGCCCCAGGATGGAGCCGAGCTGCGCCACCTCCCGAATGGTCGGTAGGCGATCGAGGCGCGCCATCAGCGAGTCCTGCAGGGTGGCGGGAACGGACACCGCGGACAACGGTCCGGTCAGTTCATACGCGTCCTCCATCTCCCGCAGGAAACTCGCCTCCAGGATCGCCTTGGTCAGCTCTTCGACGTAGAGCGGCACCCCGTCGGTTTTCCCGATGATGTACTGGATGACGTCCGGCGGCAGCGTCTTGCCGCCGGCCTGCCGCTCGATCAAAGCCTCGATCTCCGTGGGCTGCAGGTGATTGAGCGTGATGGGCGTCATGTGCGAGCGCAGGGTCCAGGGCGGCGCGAAGTCCGGGCGATAGGTGAGAACGTTCAGCATCGAGACCGTCGGAGACTGCTCGATGCAGCGCGCGAGCAGCGCCAGCGTCGTGGGATCGGCCCAGTGCAGGTCTTCCCAAACGCACACCAGGGGCGTGCGCTCCGACTCGTTCAGAAGCCACGCCGCCAAGGCATCGAGGGTCTGTTCGCGCTTTTCCTGGGCGCTCAGGTCAAGCGTCGGGTAACGCTCCTTGGGAAGCGCCATCGACAGCAGCTCGGCATAGAGGGGCACCGTCTCTTCGAGCGGCGCGCCCTGGCCCGCCAAGGCCGCCTCCAGCTTTGCAAGCTTGTCGTCCGCGCCGTCCTCCGCCGACCAGCCGACGACCCGCCTCAGGTGCTCGACAACCGGATAGAGCATGCTGTTCGTGCGATACGACGAGCATCGGATCGAGACCCAGGCCTTGTCCTCGCCCGAGAGGCGCGCGCGAAAGGCCTCGACGAGATGCGACTTACCGATTCCCGCTTCGGCCTGTATGAGGACGACTTGTCCGCGCTTGTCTTTGCTGGCCTGCCACGAACGCAACAGAAGCCCGAGCTCCTCGTGCCGGCCGAGAAGCGGCGCTCTGTTGCGCTCGCGTTCGCTCTCGTCGTCGTCGTCGCCGTCGCGCTCGCCGACGACGCGCCAAGCCGGCACCGGCTCGGCGATGCCCTTGAGGTCGTGGGCGCCGAGATCCTCGCAGGCCATCGCGTCGCCGATCAGTTGGCGCGTGAGCTCGCCGACCACCACCTGGTTCGCGTGGGCCAGCGTCTGCAGCCGCGCGGCGAGATTGGGCGTCTCGCCGACCACGCTCGCCTTCTCTGCTCCGCCGTCGTCGGTCATGTCGCCAACCACCACCAGCCCGGTCGCGATGCCGATGCGCACCGCCAGGTCCACCTCCCCCTGCGGCCCGTCCGCGGCGCCGAGGCCGGCCACGGCCTCGACGATGCCGAGGCCGGCGCGCGCCGCGCGTTCGGCGTCGTTCTCGTGCGCCTGCGGATAGCCGAAGTAGACGAGCACGCCATCGCCCATGTACTTGGCGACATAGCCGTCGTAGCGCGCGATCACCCCGGCGCAGGCGTCGTGATAGGCGCGCAGGACATCGCGAAATTCCTCCGGGTCGAAGCGGCGGGACAGCTCGGTCGAGGCCACCAAATCGCAGAACATGACCGTGAGCTGGCGCCGCTCGGCCTCGCCATGGGTCGCCGGGGGTGCCGCGGCGACGGCCCGGTCAGCGGTCGTCGAGGCGGGCCCGGAGAGGGCCGCAATCGCCTTGAGCAGCTTCTTGCGGTGCCCGAGCGGGATGTTCAGGTCCTTGAGATCCTGCTCGGTGAGGTCGGGCAGGACCTCCAGATCTACTTCGTTCTCAGCGAACAGTGCGGAATACTGAGAGAGGCCGAGTTCCACCAGCCACTGATCGATGTCGCGTGCCACGGCCTTGCACTCCGCAGCTCCGGGAAAGTGGACAACGTAGGAACTTAGGTCGCGGCACCCCCCGCCGCGCGGCATTCTTCGGACGCGCGGACTCGCGCCAAAGACTGCCCCGCAATCTACTCGTGATTGGCGGCCGTCGCTAGGTCGATTTCTCCGGCCGCGCATAGCCTGGGCGTCGAGTCGCGCGACGCGACCGGCCTTGCGCGCGATCACCGATCGCAGTGACGAGCGGCCGCGGCGCGCGCCTTCGAACGCTAAGGGTGGATGGGACCGGCGCGGGCTGCTATCGAATCGAATCCGAAAGAGAGGGGACGAACGATGGCCGGATATTGGGTGGTGAAGGTGCGGGTGAGCGATGCCGAGGCCTATGGCGAATACGCCAAGCGCGCGGCCGAGGCGGTGGCCGCGCACGGCGGCAGGTTCCTGGTGCGCGGCCAGCCGGCGGTGACCAAGGAGGGCGGGGACTATCCGCGCAACGTGGTGGTCGAGTTTCCCAGCTACGAGCAGGCGCTCGCGTGCTACGACTCGCCGGCCTACAAGGAGGCCCTGGTGTTCGCCAAGGGCGC
>JAWWCG010000624.1:0-2826 GCA_033720555.1 Kiloniellales bacterium
GGTGCGCGGCCAGCCGGCGGTGACCAAGGAGGGCGGGGACTATCCGCGCAACGTGGTGGTCGAGTTTCCCAGCTACGAGCAGGCGCTCGCGTGCTACGACTCGCCGGCCTACAAGGAGGCCCTGGTGTTCGCCAAGGGCGCAGCCGAGCGCATTTTCGCCATCGTCGACGTCGACTGAGCGCCGTTAGGGCGTGTGGCGTGACGCCTGGCGCCCGCCGCCGGGGCGCACGCCCGCTTCACGCCCGGCGCGGCGGATCGCGGCTGAGGCCGCGTTCCTCGACGGCTTCGAGGTAGGCGGCCCAGCGCTCGGCCTGGGCCTCGCCGAGCTCGTAGAG
This sequence comes from Kiloniellales bacterium, assembly GCA_033720555.1. GTDB lineage: Bacteria > Pseudomonadota > Alphaproteobacteria > Kiloniellales > JAKSDN01 > CALJXB01. Next base: position 336 of record JAWWCG010000624.1, read on the forward strand.
GTAATCCCAGGCGTAGAGCCCGGTGTCGTGCAGGTCGTCGAAGCAGATCCGAACGGCGTAGTTGCCGACCGGCTCGATCTTCATGATGCCGACGTGGCGGCGCCCGGAGACGATCTGCTTCTGGCCGGGCCCGTGGCCCTGGACCTCGGCCGAGGGGCTTTCGACCCGCAGGTACTCGGCCGGCAGGGAGAAGCGTCGGCCGTCCTCGAAGGCGACCTCGAGCCGGCGCTCGGCGCTCACGTAGCGCAGCTCCTCGACCCGGTGCTTTTGGCTGAAGGTGTCGCTCATCTGCTGCGGGGCGCCGCTCGTTCCACGCCTGGTCCTCGACTCATGGCTCCGCTCAGTCCTCGAGCGGCCGCGCCTCGTCCGGCAGCATGATCGGAATGCCGTCGCGGATCGGGTAGGCGAGGCCGGCCTGGCGGCTGATCAGCTCCTGGGCCTCGGCGTCGTATTCCAGCGGCGCCTTGGTCAAGGGACAGACCAGGAGCTCGAGGAGCTTCGGGTCGACGCCGGATTTGCCTTCGCTCATGGACTTTCACTCCTGACCGATCGGGTCTCGTGGTCGCTTTCGCCCGCCGCTCATTGCCGCGGCACGGTGCGGTCGCCCTCCATGACCGACATGCGCAGGATGGCGATCAGGGTCTCGGCGCGCTCGGCGAGCGTCTTGGCCTCCAGCAGCGCCTGCTTTTCCGGCGGGTCGAAGGGGCAGGCCATGGCGAGCGAGGTGACCAGGGTCTCGGCGGCGGCCTTCTCCACCGCCGCCCAGTCGCCGTCCAGCCCGGTCTTCTCGAAGTAGGCGCGCAGGGCCTCCAGCAGGCCCTCGCGATCGATATCCTCGGTGTCCTCGCTCAAATCGTCGCGGAACCGCGCGAAATCGGGCACGACCCGGCGATAGCCCTCCTCGAGCGGCAGCTCGCTCGCGATGTCGAAGCGGATCAGCCCGGCGAGGGTGATCAGGTAGCGGCCGTCCTCGGTCTCCTGGAAGGCGACGATCCGCCCGGCGCAGCCGGTCCGGAAAACCTCGGCGCCGCCCGGCTCGTCGCTGTCCTTGCTGGGCTGGACCATGCCGATCAGGCGGGGGCCGGACAGCGCGTCGCGCACCATGTTGAGATAGCGCGGCTCGAAGATGTTGAGCGGCAGCCGCCCGCCCGGCAGCAGCAGCGCGCCCGGCAGGGGAAAGATCGGCAGGACCGCCGGCAGGGCCTCGAAGCGCGGGTCGAACGGCGACCGGCTCATGAAAACAGCATGGACGACAGGCGCCGTCGCGCCTCCAGCGTGCGCGGGTCCGTCGGCCCCCAGGCCTCGAAGAACTTGAGCAGCTGCTTGCGCGCGGCCTCGTCGTTCCAGGCCCGGTTGCGGCGGATGATCTCGAGCAGCTCGCCGGCCGCGCCCTCGGCCTCGCCGGCGGCGTAATGCGCCATGGCGAGGTCGAAGCGGGCCTGGTGATCGTTCTCGTTGGCCGCCAGCCGCTCCTTCAGGGCCGCGACGTCGGCCGCCTCCGCGCCCATGTCGGCCAGCTCCAGGCTGGCGGCGACCGAGGCCAGCGCCGGGTCGCTCTTCACCTCGTCCGGCAGGTCCTCGAACATGGCCTTAGCCTCGGCGATCTCGCCGGAGTCGAGCCGGCAGCGGATCATGCCGGCGATCGCCTTGGTGTTTTCGGGGTCGTGCTGCAGCACCTGGGCGAAGAGAGACGAGGCGGTGCCGAGCTGGCCGCTCTCCAGGGCGCTCTGGGCCTGCGCCAGAGCCTCCTCCAGGGGGTCGGGGCCCTGGCCGGTGCCGGCCGCCTGGACCAGGCGGTCGATGAAGGCCTTCACCTGGCTTTCCGGCAGGGCGCCGACGAAGCCGTCGATCGGCCGGCCCTGGAAGAAGGCGTAGACCGCCGGCACCGACTGGACCCGCAGTTGCATGGCGAGCTCCTGGTTCTGGTCGATGTCGACCTTGACCAGGCGCACCGCGCCGCGCGCCGCCTTCACCGCCTGTTCCAGCAGCGGGCCCAGTTGCTTGCAGGGCCCGCACCAGGGCGCCCAGAAATCGACGATCACCGGCACCGCCATGGAGGCGTCCAGAACGTCCGCCTCGAAGGTCTCGATGCCGGAATCCTTGATCAGGTCGGCCGGCGGCGGCCCGCCGCTGCCGGTCGCGCCGGCGCCGTCGCTGCCGATGATGGTGGTCATGAAGGCGCCTCCCTTCTGTCCAGCCGTGGTGATGGGGTCGTTCGGCCCCATACATGGCGGTTTCCGGGGGCGGTGGCAAGTCCGCCCGGCGCTTGGCCCCAGGCCGAACACCGGCCGAACACCGGCCAAACGCCGGCCAACCGCCGCTCCGCAGACCGCCGGCGACCGGTCTGCGGCCGGTCAATCGGCCGGTCAGGTCGGTCGGTCAGGTCGGTCGGTCAGTCGGGCGCGAAATCGAGCAGCCGCGGCGGGTGCTCCTCGGCCTCGAGAAAGCGCACCAGATCGCGGCCGGCGAGCGCCGTGGTCATGGTGTTGAC
>JAWWCG010000625.1:0-2824 GCA_033720555.1 Kiloniellales bacterium
CAAGCTGGAGAGGCTCTAGGCGATGCGCGCCCGACTGCCGCGGCCCCTGCGCAACCTGCCCGCCGTCGCCTACGTGGCGCTGATCTACGGCTTCATCTTCCTGCCGGTCGCGGTCCTGGTGCTGTTCTCGTTCCAGGAATCGCGGGTGCCGGTGCCGCCGTTCAACGGGCCGTCGCTCCAATGGTACGCCGCCGTCTTCTCCGACAGCCGCATGATGGACGCCCTCGCCAACTCGATCCTGGTGGCGCTCGCCTCTTCCCTGGTCTCGGTCGTGCTGGGCTTCCTCGCTGCCTACGGCCTCGCCCGCCACCACGTGCCGTTTTCGGGCCTGATCAGCGGCGTGCTGACCGCGCCGCTGACGGTGAGCTATCTGATCATCGCCATGGGGCTCTTGATCACCTTCAACGCGGTCGGCGTGCCGAAGTCGCTGCTGACCATCGGGATCGGCCACGTGGTGATCAACCTGCCGCTCTGCTTCGCCATCGTCTACAGCCAAATGGGCGAGCATCAGGCACATCTCGAGCGCGCCGCGCGGGACCTGGGCGCCGCCGAGTGGCAGGTGGTGCTGCTGGTCACCGTGCCGGTCCTGTGGCCGGCGCTGTTCGCCAGCTTCTTCCTCTCGGTCACCTTCTCGTGGGACGAGTTCATCATCGCCTTCATGGTGAGCCGCTTCGAGGTCACCCTGCCGGTCGAGATCTGGTCGATGCTGAGGAGCGGCCTCAACCCCAAGACCAACGCGGTCGGCAGCTTCGTGTTCCTGATCTCGATCGCGATCGTGCTGGTGCTCGACCTGATCGTCTTTCGCAGGCGCAAGACATGAGCGCGGCGGACAGCAAGCGGCCGGCCGTCGAGATCGACCGGGTCACCAAGCGCTTCGACCAGACCCTCGCCCTCGACGGGATCGCCCTGAGCATCGAGGAAGGCAGCTTCGTCGTGCTGCTGGGCCCCTCGGGCAGTGGCAAGACGACGCTGCTCAACATCCTCGGCGGGTTCCTCGAGCCCACCGGCGGCCGCGTCCTGATCAAGGGCCAGGACCTCACCTTCGTGCCGCCGGCCAAGCGGCCGACCACCACCGTGTTCCAGGACTACGCCCTGTTTCCCCACATGACCATCGCCGGCAACGTGGGCTTCGGCCTCGCCATGCGCGGCGTCGCCAAGGCGGAGCGCCGCCGGCGCGTCGAGGCGGCCCTCGAGATGGTCGGCCTCGCCCACACCCGGGCGCGCAAGGTGCACCAGCTCTCCGGCGGCCAGAAACAGCGCATCGCGCTGGCCCGCGCGCTGGTCGTCGAGCCGGCGGTGCTGCTGCTCGACGAGCCGCTGGGCGCCCTCGACCTCAAGCTGCGGCGCCAGATGCAGGAGGAGCTGAAGGCGATCCAGAAGCGGGTCGGCACCACCTTCGTGCACGTCACCCACGACCAGGACGAGGCCATGGCGATCGCCGACACCGTCGTGGTGATGAACGAGGGACGCATCGAGGACCAGGGCGCCCCGGAGAGGGTCTATCTCAGGCCGAGGACCCGCTTCACCGCCGGCTTCATGGGCGACAGCAACTTCATCGACGGCCGCGTCGCCGAGGCCGCCGCGGGCCGGGTGACCGTCGAGACCCCTCTCGGCCGTTTCGCGGTCGAGGGCGCGGCCGAGGTGGGCCAGGCCGTCAGCCTTTCGCTGCGGCCGGAGCACGTGCAGGCCGGCGCGGCCACCAGGACGGCATCGGGCGCGGCCACTGGGACGGCGCCGGGCGCGGCACTGGGCGCGGCGCAGGCCCTCGGCACCGCGCGGGTGCTCGAGGCCGGATTCTTCGGCACCCACCACCAGTGCACCGCCGCGCTGGCGTCGGCCGAGCGGCCGTTCAAGGTGCGCCTGCCCCAGAAGGAAAGCGTCGCTCCCGGTGCCGAGCTCGCGCTGTTCGTCGACCCCGCCGACCTGGTGCTGCTGACGGGCTAGAGCATTTTCCACTCACGTGGAATCGCACCGGCCCACACCCCCCGCCCGGCCACCCATGCCCGCGTATGCTGGGGGTGGCCGGGCGGGGGTGTGGGCTGGTTCCGTGAGAACGGAAAACTCTCTAGAGCAAGACGGCCCTCAGAGCGACGTGACGCTCTGCGCCTGAATCAGCCAGCTATCGTCGGCCTGGCGCTTGAGGACCAGGACCATGCCGCCCGTCTCGTTGCCGGTGGCGTAGGATTGGATGGCGTAGCCGAGGTCGCCGAAATTGTCGAACTCGAGGGTCTCGATGGCGACGAACTTCACGCCGGCGCCGATGAAATGCTCGTGCAGCTCGGCGATGTCCTCGCGGCCCCGCACGGCGCCGCCGCGAAACAGGAACGAGGCGTCCTTGGCGAACAGGGCGGCGCAGGCCGCCGCATCGCCTCGGTTCAAGGCCTCCATGTAGTGGATCGAGAGGTCCTTCAAGACGGTGCGAATCGTCATGGCGAGCCTCGCGGCCGCCGGCGACGGCAGGGGGGCGCCCTCATGCCCCTTTCTCCTCCAGATAGGACCGGATCAGCCGACGATAGCGCGAACCGTCGAAACTGGGAAAGTGGCCGCCGTGGACGACGCGCACCGGCAGGTCGAGGATCCGCTTCATGGACGCGACGTAGGCGGGCACGTCCGAATGATAGGTATCGTCGATCAGCGGCCCGTCGTAGACCGTGTCGCCGGAGAACAGGACGCCGCTATCGGCCTCCCACAGCATGATCTCGCCCGGCGAATGGCCCGGCGTGTGAATCACCTCGAAGCGCCGGTCGCCCAGGTCGATCGCGTCGCCGTCGGCAAGCAGGCGGGTCGCCGGTGCCGCCGTCACCTCGTAGGCCGGCGAGCTGTA
>JAWWCG010000626.1:0-2821 GCA_033720555.1 Kiloniellales bacterium
CCTGCTTGGTCGCCCTTGATTCCTTGAATCGACGCATGTATAGTCCCCGAGACCTCAGGAAGGGGGCCGCGCCTCACGGTTTGGCGTCGGTCATGACACAAAGTCACGCGACTTCCAGATCCCAGTGATCAGTCGAGGTCGATTCATCAGCATTCCGCCGGCGTTTAGAAAGGGCATGATATGCGCTTTAAGTTTTTCACGCTTATTGCGGCTGCCGTTCTTTTGGCTGCCTGTGCATCGGAGCCAGAAGAGTCTGCAGCAACCACCAGTGCGGGAACAGCGGTCGGTACCGGTAGCGAAACCAGCGCCAGTACCACGGCCCTGCCCAGTCTCGATCCCAGGTCGCAGGAGTGGCTGGTCGTCAACGTGGGCGATCGGGTGTTCTTCGAGTTCGACCAGAGCGACCTGACCACCGAGGCCCAGGACACGGTCGAGAAGGTCGTGGCTTGGATGCAGACCTATCCCGACGTCACGCTGACGATCGAAGGCCATGCCGACGAACGGGGCACGCGCGAATACAACCTGGCGCTCGGCGAGCGACGGGCCAATTCCGTCCGCAGCTACATGGAGGCGCTGGGGATTGACGGCGCCCGCCTTTCGACCATCAGCTTCGGCAAGGAACGCCCCGCGGTCCTCGGCTCGAACGAGGCGGCCTGGGCGCAGAATCGGCGCGCGGTCTTCGTCGTCAACTAAGCGCCGCACAGCCGCCGGAATGCGACGGCGCCCGCCCGTGCCCCAGGGTCGTTCGGGGGCGGTGGCGGGCGCCTCTGATTCGGGCCTTCGCCGGTGCGCCGACGGCGGCGCGCCGGCCGGCGCGGGTCGCCTGTGCCTCATTTCCGCCATAGTGAGGGCTCAGGTAAAACGACACTCGCAGCGGCCCCTCGCGCCGGCGAGGAAGACGTTGTGTGCGGAGAATTCTCGCTTAGAGAGAGATCCTTGAGAGTGGCCCAGATGTTCAAAGCCGGAACCCGGTTGCGGCGTGCTCTGCTGGTCGCCACGGCTTCGATGGCTGCGGCCGGCCTGCTCGTCACGCCCGCCTACCCCCAGACCTCGAACGACCAGGCCCTAATCGAACAGGTCAATCGGCTGCAGCGCGAGCTCAGCACCCTGCAGCTCTACGTCTACCGGGGCGAAAAGCCGCCGGAAAGCGCGGTATCGGAGATCTACGGCTCCGGCGGGGTCAATCAGACTCAGGCCGCCCGGCTCGATCTCCGGCTGTCGCAGCTCGAATCCGAGCTGCGCGCCTTGACCGGCCGGATCGAGGAGCAGTCGTATCAGGTCAACCGCTTGAGCCAGCGTTTGGACAAGCTGGTCGCCGACGTCGATCTCAGGCTGCAGTACCTCGAAGGCGGCGGCGGGCCGGCGGCGGGCGGCGCGGCCGGGCAGGGCCAGGGACTCCAAGGCCAGGGACTCCAGGGCCAGGCCTCCCAGGGCCAGGCAACCCAAGGCGGCGCCGGCGGCGCGCCCGGGACTCTCGGGACCGTATCGGCGGACGCGCTGGCGGCGGTGCGATCGGGCGATCCGGTCGAGCAAGGCGGCGCCGTCTCCAACAACGCGACGGCGGCCAGCCAGACCGGCCAGGCCGGGGCCCAGCAGTCGGCCTACGCGGCGGCCGGCGGCACCCCGGAGGAACAGTACAACCGCGCCTTCAGCCTGCTGAGCCAGGCCAATTACGATCAGGCGGAGCAGGCGCTGCGCGGCTTTCTCGCGGAGCATCCCAATCACCGCCTGGCCGGCAACGCCAAGTACTGGCTCGGCGAGACCCACTACGTCCGGGGCCAGTATCAGGACGCGGCGGTGACCTTCGCGGAGGGCTATCAGACTTATCCTGATTCCTCAAAAGCGCCGGATAACCTCCTGAAGCTTGGCAAATCTCTATCCGCGCTCGGCGAAACGAACGACGCCTGCGGGACCTATGGCGAGCTGCTGCGGCGCTTTCCCAACGCCACCCCCACCGTCCTCAAGCAGGCGGACCAGGAGCGCCGCCGCCTGGGCTGTTCGTGAGCCGCGCGGCCGGCGCCGGACCCCGCACCGCCGGCCAGCAGACAAAGGGCCCGCCGGGAAGGCCGCCAGGGCCGGGCGATCGCGCGCCGCTCGATGCCGCCCACTTCGCCGCTCTCATGGATCGACTCGGGCCCTACGAGCCGGACGCCCACCTGGCAGTGGCGGTCTCCGGCGGGGCCGACAGCCTGGCGCTGGCGGTGCTGCTGCGGGATTGGGCGCGCGCGCGCGGGTTCCTCGCGACCGCTCTGGTGGTCGATCACGGACTGCGAGACCGCTCGGCGGCGGAGGCGCGCGCGGTGGTCCGGTCGCTCGCCGCCCAGGGCCTCGCCGCCCGGGTGCTGCGCGCGCGGGGGCCCAAGCCCCGGGCCAACGTTCAAGCGGCGGCGCGGGCCATGCGCTACCGCCTGCTCGCCGACTGGTGCGCGCGGCGCGGGGTGCTGCATCTGGCGCTCGCCCACCACAGGGACGATCAGGCGGAAACCCTCCTGCTGCGCTTGGGCCGCGGCTCCGGCCTGGACGGGCTGGCCGGGATGGCGCCGGTCGTCGAGCTGCGCGAGCTGCGCCTGCTCAGGCCGCTGCTCGAGGTGCCCAAGGCGGCCCTCGAGGCGACCTTGACGGCGCGCGGATTGAGCTGGCTCGAGGACCCCAGCAACCGGGACCGGGCCCACCGGCGGGTCCGCATGCGCCAGCTTGCGGACCTCTTGGCCGGCGAGGGCCTGAGCGCGGCCAGTCTCGCGGCGACTGCGGCGCACCTGGGGCGCGCCCGCGCCGCCCTCGAGGCGGCGGTGGCCGATCTCTTGGCCGGCGCGGCGCGGCC
>JAWWCG010000627.1:0-2804 GCA_033720555.1 Kiloniellales bacterium
CCGCCTCGGGCGCCCTCGACACGATCCCTTATCTGGACGCCGGCAACCTCGCCCGCGCGCTCGACTTGTTGAAGAAAAAGGGCTTCTGGATCATGGGTTTGGCCGGCGACGCCGCGGCCGGCCTGGCGGCCGCCGACCCGGGCGGGCCGCTGGTGCTGGTGCTCGGCGGCGAGGGCAAGGGCTTGCGCCGGCTGACCCGCGAGGCCTGCGACCTGGTCGCGCGCCTGCCGACCCGGCCGCCGATCGACCAGCTCAACGTCTCCAACGCCGCCGCAGTCGCCCTCTACGAGCTGCTCGGGCGCGAAAAATAGCGGGCCCGCCACGCTCCTGCCGCGCTCCTACGGCACGAGGTCGCATAGCCGGAACCACAGGAGCGCCAGGGCGAGCGCCGGCTTCTGCAGCAGCCGGCCGCCGGGAAAGACCCGGTGGGGCAAGCGGGCGAAAATGTCGAAGCGCTCCATCTGGCCGGCGACCGCCTCGGCCAGGACCTGGCCGACCAGGCCGCTCATCGCCACGCCCTCCCCGGAATAGCCGTGGGCGAAGCTGACCCGGCCGCCGAGGCGGCCGACCTGGGGCATGCGGCTCGCGGTCATGGCGAGCTGGCCGCCCCAGGCGTAGGCCAGGCCCGCGTCGGCGATCTGGGGAAAGAGGGCGCGGATGCGCGCGCCGAGGAATCCCCTGGGATCGGGCTCGCCCAAGGGCGAGACCGCGGTGCGGCCGCCGAACAGCAGGCGCCCGTCGGCCGACAGGCGGTAGTAGCTGAGCAGGTGGTTGCTGTCGAAGACGGCGCAGTCCGCCGGAATCACCTGGGCGGCGCGCGCGCCGAGCGGCTCGGTCGCCACGATGTAGGAGCCGAGCGGCGCGTAGTAGCGGCGGATCGCCGGCACCAGGTCGCCCAGATAGGCGTTGCCGCAGAGGATCAGGTGGTCGGCCTCGACCCGACCCTGCGGGGTCGTCGCCGCCGCCGCCCGCGCCCCCGGCTCGACGCCGGCGACGGCGATGACCGGCGAGGCCTCGTAGATCGCCGCGCCGGCGGCCTCGACGGCCGCGGCCAGGCCGAGCCCGGAGTTGAGGGGATGCAAGTGCCCGGCGCCGGGATCGTAGAGCCCGCCGACGTAGCCGGGCGAATTGACGTAGGCCCGCGCTGCCGCCGTGCCCTCGGCGACGTCCAGGCCGGGGTAGCCGTAGGCCTCCGTCCAAAGCGCCGCCGTCGCCCGGATCTCCGCCATGTGGCGCGCCTTGCCGGCGGCGTGGAAGCAGCCCGCCTTGAGGTCGCAGGCGATGTCGTGCTCGGCGACGCGACGGCGGATCAGCGCCTTGGCCGCCTCGGACAGGGCGAACAGGCTGGCCGCCTCGCCCGCCCCGACCCAGCGGCCGAGCCACGCCATGCCGGGCGGATAGGCGCTGCCGATCTGGCCGCCGTTGCGCCCCGAGGCGCCCCAGCAGACCCGCTGCGCCTCCAGCACCGCCACCCGGTAGCCGCGGCCGGCCAGCTCGAGAGCCGCCGAGAGGCCGGTGAAGCCGGCCCCGACGATGCAGACGTCGGCCCGCACCTGGCCGCCGAGCGCCGGGCGCTGCGGGGGCGGCGCGACGCTGTCGGCGTAGTAAGAGGGGGCGTGCGGCTCGGGCGTCATGGTAAGGCGGCTCTCTAGCCCGCGCCCCGAAGTCCGGTCAAGTGGCGCCCGCACCGCCGAGTCATGATCCGCTTGCAGGCCAACGGGGGCCGTGCTAGCTGCTCAGACGCCGCCCGGCCCCGGCCCGGGCCTCGCCCGGTCTCGGCCCGATCTCGGCCCCGGTCGGGTTCCTGGATCTCGGCGCGGCCGCGCCGGGCATCGACGCGAGCCTCCCCATGAGCGTGCCATGAGTACGATCGACCGTTTCCTGAAGGACCACAAGATCGACGAGGTGGAGTGCCTGGTGCCGGACATGGCGGGCATCGGGCGCGGCAAGATCGTGCCGGCCGAGCGCTTCGTCGCCGGCATGAAGAAGAACGGCCTGCGGATTCCCGAGGCGCTCTTCGTGCAGACCGTCACCGGCGACTATCCGCGCGAGGACACGGTGACCAACCCGGCCACCTCAGACGTCTATCTGACGCCCGATCCCGAGACCATCCGGCTCGTGCCTTGGTATCCCGAGCCGACCGCCCAGGTGATCTGCGACCCCTATTATTTCGACGGCACGCCGGTCACCTTCGCCGCCCGTCACGTGCTCAAGCGGGTGATCGCGCTCTACGCCGAGCGCAATTGGCAGACCCTGGTGGCGCCGGAGCTCGAATTCTTCCTGGTCGACGTCAACACCGACCCGGACTACCCGCTGGAGCCGCCGATCGGGCGCTCGGGCCGGCGCGAGACCAGCCGCCAGGCCTACGGCGTCGACGCGGTGAACGAGTTCGATCCCCTGTTCGAGGAGATCTACGACTTCTGCGAGGCGCAGGAGATCAACATCGACACCCTGATCCACGAGGCCGGCGCGGCGCAGATGGAGTTCAACTTCGACCACGGCTCGCCGCTCAAGCTGGCCGACCAGACCTTCATGTTCAAGCGCACCGTCCGCGAGGCCGGCCTGCGCCACAAGGTCTACGCCACCTTCATGGCCAAGCCCATGCAGGGCGAGCCGGGCAGCGCCATGCACCTTCATCAAAGCGTGGTCGACGCCAAGAGCGGGCGCAACCTCTTCGCCCACAAGAACGGCAAGGACACCGAGCTGTTTCACGGCCACATCGCCGGCCTGCAGAAATACCTGCCGGCGGTGATGCCGCTCCTGGCGCCCAACGTGAACAGCTACCGCCGGCTGATCCCCTATTC
>JAWWCG010000628.1:0-2798 GCA_033720555.1 Kiloniellales bacterium
GCCGGCCGGCAGCCTGGACGACCCGGACGCGCTCATCGCCTGGGCCCGCCTGGCGCTCGGCGCCGCGCGACGGGCGCGCGCGGCGAAAGCCCGCCCGCGTCGGCGCGCGACCGCCGTCTGACCGCAGACTGAACCTGGCGGACTGAACCTGGCGGACTGAACCTGGCGGACTGATGCAGGTCAATGCGGACCGCTCGGCGAACCGGGCAAGCTCGCGGCTCGCAAGACACCCTGGCCCGCCTCGCGCAGTCACTCCCGCCATCCGATGATCGTCGAACGCTCGCTCATTCGGTTAACCGACAGGCTCCGAGCGCTCATCCGCCAGCGCCTGTGGCTTCAGGTCCTGATCGGTATGTTCGCCGGCATCGCGGTCGGGGTGCTGATCGGGCCGACCGCCGGGCTGCTCGAGCCTTACGCCGCCGTCCTGATCGGCAACTGGCTGGCGCTGCCCGGCCGGCTGTTTCTTCTGGCGATCCAGTTTGTGGTCGTGCCGCTGGTCGTCGCCTCCGTCATCCGCGGCATCGCCGCCGGCGAGGCCGGGGTTAGCCTGCAGCGCCTGGGCGGCTGGACCGTCGCCTTCTTCCTGATCACGACGGTGGTCGCGGTCGCCATCGGGCTGAGCGCGGCGGTCGTCATAGCCCCCGGCGCCTATATCGACGGCGGCACCCTGGAAGCGGCCATGGCCGGCGAGGCGGCGGGCGCGGAGGATCCCCCGCCGGTCGCCGAACTGCCGCGCCCGGAGGAGATCCCCGAGTTCATCACCAGCCTGTTCCCGCGCGATCCCCTGACCACGTTCATCAGCGGCAACATGCTGCAGATCGTCCTGACGGCGGTCATCATCGGCGTCGCCCTGGTGATGACGCCGCCGGTGCAGCGCAAGCCGCTGCTCGACCTGCTGTCCTCGGTCCAGGCCGCGTGCATGGTGATCGTCGGCTGGGTCCTGCGCTTCGCGCCCATCGCCGTGTTCGGATTGCTGGCCCATATCACCGCCCGGGTCGGCCTCTCCGCCTTGATCGGCACCGGCGTCTATGTCGCGACCGTCGTGATCGGGCTGATCCTCTTGTTCCTGGTCTATCTGGCGATCGCCAAGATCATCGGCGGCCGCAGCCTGCGCGCCTTCCTCGGCGCGATCCGCGAGGTCGTGCTGCTCGCCTTCTCCACCTCGAGCTCGGCGGCGGTGATGCCGCTCAGCCTCGGCACCGCCGAGCAGAAGCTGAACGTCCGGCCCTCGGTGGCGCGCTTCATCGTGCCGCTCGGGACCACCATCAACATGGGCGGAACCGCGCTCTACCAGGGTGTCGCGACCTTGTTCCTGGCCCAGGTCTTCCAGGTCGACATCGGCCTCTTCGGCATGCTCCTGATCGTCGTCATGGCGACGGGGGCGGCGATCGGCTCGCCGGGAACGCCAGGGGTCGGGATCGTGATCCTCGCCACCATCCTCAACAGCGTCGGCATCCCGCCCGCCGGCATCGCGATCATTCTCGGCGTCGACCGGCTGCTCGACATGTGCCGCACGGCGGTCAACGTCACCGGCGACCTGGTCGCCTGCGTGACCATCGATCATCTGTTCAAGGGGCCGGTGGAGCTGGAGGCGGAGCATCTCGGCAAGGTGCCGACGCCGGCCATGCTCTCCGGCGGACAGGACGGCGCCTCGCAGCCGCCCCCGGGGGGCTAGCAACCGCGGGGCACAACGCGCCGGTTTTCCCGGATTACTGCGGCGTCACCAGCTTGAGGCCGACGATCCCGGCGACGATCAGCCCGATACAGACCAACCGGATGGCGTCGGTGGATTCGGAGAAGAGCGCCATGCCGAGCAGCGCCGTGCCGACCGTGCCGATGCCGGTCCAGATGGCGTAGGCCGTGCCCAGAGGCAGGGTCCGCACCGCCACGCCGAGCAGCCACAGGCTCGCGACCATCGCCACGACGGTGCCCAGGGTCGGCCACAGGCGGGTAAAGCCCTCGGTGTACTTGAGGCCAACGGCCCAGGCGATCTCGAACGCAGCGGCGACGATGAGGATGAACCAAGCCATCGCGCATCTCCATTGCTGGGGATGGGGTCGTCCTCATCCGGTTGTCAGAAAGCTTCGGGGTCGTCCCCGCGCGCCGGTCACTTACGACGGGAGGCTGTCGAGTTCAAGGGCGCCGTACACCTGGCTTCGGCATGGCTTCGGATTGGCTTCGGATCGGCGTTATCCCAGGCCCCCGGGGGCCCAGCCTAGGACGCCTTCGCGCCCATGACCTTCAGCCAGCGCCGCCAGTACATCGCCCGGGTGAGGCATTTCCAGCGCGGCGAGGCACTGTACGAGCAAGCCTGGAACGCTGCGGTCGCGGTGGTCTTCATCGGTCGTCTCCCGTTCGGCCTCGATGCCTGAGTAAAGCTGTCACGACAAGAGATGCGCCTTTCGGCGCGCCAGGGAAGTGACCGCGGTCACACTTGGGCTGATCGGCGGGCGCCGCCGGGCCGCCGCCCGGCATGAGCGCGCGCCGCCCATCGCGAGGCGCCCTCGCGCCCTTGGCCTCCGCCGGGGCGCCGCCTAACATGGCCGGCCGACGCAACGGGCGCGCTCATGTCGGGCGGCGCCGATCAGGAGGCCTGCGAGATGACCGACCAGCCGGAGACCGCCTCGGGCGTGCGCATCGAAAGCGATTCCATGGGCGAGATCGCGGTGCCCGCCGAGCGCTATTGGGGCGCCCAGACCCAGCGGTCCCTGCAGAATTTCCGGATCAGCGGCGAGCGCATGCCGGCCGCCCTGGTGAAGGCCCTGGGGGTGCAGAAGCTGGCCGCGGCGCGCGTCAAC
>JAWWCG010000629.1:0-2796 GCA_033720555.1 Kiloniellales bacterium
CAAGCTCGGCCGCTACGTCAGCTTGGTGCCGTTTCCGGTGATCTCCGGCTTCATGAGCGGCATCGGCTGCATCATCATCATCCTCCAGCTCGCGCCCTTGATCGGCCAGGCGACGCCGGAAGGCGGGCCGCTCGCTGCCCTGGCCGGCCTGCCCGATCAGCTCCGCGCCCCGCAGGCGGACGCGGCGATCGTCGGCCTGGTGTCGCTGGCCATCGTGTATCTGACGCCGGCGCGGCTCAACCACCTCGTCCCGGCGCCGCTGATCGCGCTGCTGGTCGGCTCGGCGCTGGTCTTCGTCGTGCTGCCCGGCGCGCCCGTCCTGGGCGAGATTCCGACCGGCCTGCCTGAGCCGCATCTGCCGACCTTCACCCTGGAGGCGGTGCCCGGCATCATCCAATCGGCGCTGGTCCTCGCGCTGTTGGGATCGATCGACAGCCTGCTGACCTCGCTGATCGCCGACAACATCACCCAGACCCAGCACGACTCCGACCGCGAGCTGGTCGGCCAGGGCATCGGCAACCTGATCGCCGGCGCGTTCGGCGGCATCCCCGGCGCCGGCGCCACCATGCGCACCGTGATCAACGTGCGCACCGGCGGGCGCACGCCAATCTCGGGCGCGCTGCACGCCTTGGTGCTGCTCGCCATCGTGCTCGGCCTCGGCGGCCTGGCGGAGCACATCCCGCACGCGGTGCTCGCCGGGATCCTGATCAAGGTCGGCATCGACATCATCGACTGGCCCTATCTCAGGCGGATACGCGAGGCGCCGCGCGCCGGCGTGTTTTTCATGCTGGTGGTGCTTCTGCTCACCGTCCTGGTAGACCTGATCACGGCGGTGGCCGTGGGCATCGTCCTGGCGAGTCTGCTGTTCGTCAAACGCATGTCCGACCTGCAGCTCGCCAACATCAAGGCGATTACCGGCGAGAGCGACGAGCCCGGCCTGAGCGAGGCGGAGAAGGCGGCGCTCGCCGCCGGCGGCGGCCGCGTGATCCTCTACCATTTGAGCGGGCCGTTCAGCTTCGGCGCGGCCAAGGGCATGGCCCGCCGCCTGGCGGCCAGCGACGACTACGACGCCCTGGTCCTCGACCTCCAAGAGGTCACCTTCCTGGACTCGAGCGCCTCGCTCGGCCTCGAGGACGCGATCAAGCAGGCCCAAGGGCACGACAAGGAGGTCTATCTGGTCGGGATTCGCCCGGAAGTGGCCAAGACCCTCGACCGGCTGGGCGTCCTGTCGCTCCTGCCCGAGGCCCAGCGCCACGTCTCGCGCCTGGACGCGCTCGAAGAAGCCGCGGCGCGCGGCGCCGAGCTGCGCGAGGGGTGAGAGCCGGTCCGCCGCCGGTCGCGCCGGGCGGCATTCGGCGCGTGAACTCGGGCGTGCGATCCGCTATAAGGCGAGGTCCATGTCTAGCGACACGACGACGATAGTCTTGCTGCTCGTCGCGGGGCTGGGCCTGCTCGTCCTGGTCGCCGTCCTGCTGCGGATCGCCCTCCGGCAAGGCCGTAGGCAACGGCGCCAGGACCGCCTCGAACGGGGCTTCGAGCGGGCGCGCACGGTGGCGCGCAGCGGCAGCGGCGTTCAGGGGACCCCCTACAGCGTCTACGGCGAATCGGCCTGGTCGAACGACCCGCGCGAGCGCGACTGACCGCGGCTGACTGCGGCCACCCGCTGCCGGCCCAAGTCGGCGCAAGGCCCGAGGCGGCGCAAGCTCCGAGGCGGCCGGCGCGCGGGGCGGGGGCGAGCGCCGCTCAGGCCCCGCCGCCCATCTGGATCGGCAGGTTGGAAAACATCGCCTCCAGGGAGTCGGCGGCCTCCTCTCGGCGCGGGAAGCGAGCCAAGGTCGTCCGGCGGCGCGCGCCCTTGCTGTCGATCAACATGGCGACGACGGCCCATTCCTCGTCTTCCTGATCGAACTCCAGGACCACGGAGATCCGTTGAGCTCTGTCCATCATCGAGACCTCGCTTGACGTGCGGCCTCCGCCGGCGGATTCGCCGGACTCCGCGGCACTGCCGCCGGCTCGGAGGACGTAAGGAATGGGAGGCGTATAGTAACAAATGCGCGCCAAGCCAACACCGGAGTGCGAGATTGCGCGCCGCGCGCCCGGATTGGCATAAATTGCCATAAAGCGGATTGCCATAAATTGGTCGCATCTCTCGTGAAAGATGCGCATGGCAGTACGCATTGGGGAGCGGGGGAGGCGCCCGATGGTCAGCGACAAGGTTTACGATCCCGTGATGGAGCCGTTGATCCGCGCGTGGCACGACACGGAAGCCATCCGCGACATGCCCGAGCTGTTCACGGAGGAGAAGATCGCCCAGATCGCCGGCGAGGCCATGGCGGCGATCGAGGAAGCCTGGCGCGTGCTCGGGCACACCCGGCGCGAGCTCGAGGACGCCTACGATCGCCTCATGGGCACCGGCGACCTGGAGAACTGGGCCGGCAAGAAGCACGTCTCGCTCGACTAGCCGGCCGCGACGCCGTTGATGGCGATCCTCCGGCCAAGCACCGCCGATCTGGATGGGGGCACGGCCCTGCCGCGCGGGCAGGCAGCCTCCTGTGCGGCCATTGGCGCCGGGACGACGGAGGCTGGCGCAGCGGAGCGCACCCGGGGGGCCGGAGCCCAAGCCAGCGGCCGGTTTGAATCGGCCGCAGCGTTGTAGTATAGCGCGCGCTGTCGGCGACGAGCTTGGGGGGAGACAAGGACCGAGCGATGTCCCACCGAGCGATGTATCACCGAGCGATGTCCCACTGGACCATGACCCACCGGGCCATGACCCACTGGGCCATGACCCACTGGACC
>JAWWCG010000630.1:0-2794 GCA_033720555.1 Kiloniellales bacterium
CCAGGAAAGCGACCAGCCAGGACCTGAGCGCGAACAGCTCCCAATTGTGGGCGAAATAGGCGAGCACGTAGGCCATCGCCCGGCGGTTGGCGAGCACCGACCGGAAATCCAGCAGAAAGCCGGAGGCCGGCGACAGGTGGTGCGGCGCGCTCGCCGGCACCAGGAACCACACCAGGCCCGCGGCGAACAGCGGTCCGAGCCCCGACAGCACGAAGGTCCAGCGCCATCCGAGCCAGGCGTCGATCTCGCCGGCCAGCAGGAACGAAAGGCTGGAGCCGATCGAGAAGCTGGCGGTGTAGAACGCGATCGATCGGCTGCGCTGGGCCGGCGCGACGTGGTCGGTGAGCGCCTTGAGGCCGGGCATGTAGGTGCCGGCCAGCCCGAAACCGGCGAGGGCGCGAAAGACGGTGCCGCTCCAGAAGCCCTCCGCCGCCAGGCCGAAGCCGACCGCAGCGACGGCGGTGACAATCGCCGAGGCGACATAGACCCGGCGCGGATCGACCCGGTCGGTGAGCGCCACCAGCACCGGCACGCCCAGCATGTAGGCGGCGAAGTAGACGCCGTTGATCCAGCCGGCCTCGGTGTTGCTGAGCCGCCACTCGGCGATGAAGCCGGGCAGCAGCCCGGCGAAGATGCCGAAACCCGACATGCTCAGCACCTCGGCGAGGCAGAGCAGCACGCCCAGACGCCGCGCGCTCATCTAGAGCAGTCCCCGACCAGATTGAATCAATGCTGTTGGCTCTGGGCTGGATGGGCCGCTAGGCGCGGGGCTCACATGTGGATGGCCCGGCCGTCGACGGCCAGGGCCGCTTCCTTCACCGCCTCGCCCATGCCCGGATGGGCATGGCAGGTGCGGGCGATGTCCTCGGCGGTACCGCCGAACTCCATGGCCAGCACCGCCTCGGCCAGCAGGTCGCCGGCCATCGGGCCGACGATATGGACGCCCAGCACACGGTCGCTGCGGGCATCGGCGAGAATCTTCACCAACCCGTCCGACTCGCCCATGGTGCGCGCCCGACTGTTGGCGCTGAACGGGAACTTGCCGACCCGGTAGTCGACCCCGGCCTCCTTGAGCTCTTCCTCGGTCTTGCCGACCCCGGCCACCTCGGGCCAGGTGTAGACCACGCCGGGCACCATGTCGTAGTCGATATGGCCGGACTGGCCGGCCATCATCTCGACGCAGACGATGCCCTCGTCCTCGGCCTTGTGGGCCAGCATGGGACCGGGCACGCAGTCGCCGATGGCGTAGATGCCCGGCACCGAGGTCTGGAAGCGCTCGTCGATCTGGATCACGCCGCGGTTGTCGGTCTTGACGCCCAGCGCCTCCAGGCCCAGGCCGTCGGTGTAGGGCCGCCGGCCGATCGCGACCAGCACGACGTCGGCCTTGACCGTCTCGGCCTCGCCGCCCTTGACCGGCTCGACCGTCAGGCTGACGCTCGACTTGGCGGTCTTCGCCGCCGTCACCTTGTGGCCCAGCTTGAACGTCAGCCCCTGCCTGGCGAGGATGCGCTGGGTCTGCTTGCAGATCTCCGCGTCCATGCCAGGCAGGATGCGGTCGAGAAACTCGATCATGGTGACCTTGGCGCCGAGCCGCGACCAGACCGAGCCGAGCTCGAGGCCGATCACCCCGGCGCCGATCACCACCATTTCCTTGGGTACCTTGGCGAGCGCCAGGGCGCCGGTCGACGACACGATGCGCTTCTCGTCGACCTCGACGCCGGGCAGCGGCGTCGACTCCGAGCCGGTGGCGATCAGGATGTGCTTGGCGGCGAGCCTTTCCTCGCCGCCGTCGTTGAGCGCGACCTTCACCTCCCCCGCCTTGGGGATGCTGCCCGCGCCCTTCACGTAGGTCACCTTGTTCTTCTTGAGCAGGAACTCGACGCCCTTGGTCAGGTCGACCACGACCTTGTCCTTGCGCGCCATCATGGTGTCGAGGTCGAGGTCCACCTTGGCGATCTTGATGCCCTGCTCGGCCAGGTGATGCCGCGCCTCGGCGAATCGCTCCGAGGAATGCAGCAGCGCCTTGGAGGGGATGCAGCCGACGTTCAGGCAGGTGCCGCCCAGGCTGCCGCGCTTGTCGACGCAGGCCGTCTTCATGCCGAGCTGCGCCGCGCGTATCGCCGCCACGTAGCCGCCCGGCCCGCCGCCGATCACCACCAGATCGTAGCCGTCCCCGCTCATCGTCCCCTCATGGCCTCTGAAATCACGTGAATTCGGTGTCGCGCCGCCCCGGCCGTCAGATGTCGAGCAGCAGGCGCTCCGGGTCCTCGATGAAGTCCTTGACCCGCACCAGGAAGGTGACCGCCTCACGGCCGTCGATGATGCGGTGATCGTAGCTGAGCGCCAGATACATCATCGGGCGCAGCGCCACCTCGCCGTCGACCGCGACCGGCCGCTCTTGGATCTTGTGCAGGCCGAGGATGCCGGACTGCGGCATGTTGAGGATCGGCGTCGACAGCAGCGAGCCGAACACGCCGCCGTTGGTGATGGTGAAGGTGCCGCCGGTCATCTCGTCGAGCCCGAGCTTGCCCTCGCGGGCCCGGCCGGCGAGATCGACGAGCGCGCTCTCGATCTCGGCGAAGCTCTTCTTGTCGCAGTCGCGGATCACCGGAAC
Source organism: Kiloniellales bacterium (assembly GCA_033720555.1). GTDB lineage: Bacteria > Pseudomonadota > Alphaproteobacteria > Kiloniellales > JAKSDN01 > CALJXB01. The sequence goes on from JAWWCG010000630.1 coordinate 2,615, forward strand.
CACCAGGCCGCTCGGCGCCGAGACCGCCATGCCGATGTCGTAGTAGCGCTTGTAGACCAGCTCGTCGCCGTCGATCTCGGCGTTGACCGCCGGCAGCTCCTTCAGCGCCGCCACCACGGCCTTGGTGAAGAACGAGGTGAAGCCGAGCCGCACGCCGTGCTTCTTCTCGAAGCCCTCGCG
>JAWWCG010000631.1:0-2790 GCA_033720555.1 Kiloniellales bacterium
GCACCCCTCGGCGTGCGGTCAGATCGAGACCAGGGAGCGTGCCCGCCTCTACGACCCGGACCGCAAGGCCGATGCGGATCGGCGCCCCGCGGGTAGGGCCGGCGGGCCCGGGGCTCCCTTGGCGTAAGGGGCGCGCCATGAAGGACGCCGCCTTGCGGGGCCGCCGGATCCTCGTGGTCGAGGACGAAATGCTGCTGGCCATGGAGATGGAAAGCCTGCTCGAGCAGCAGGGCTGCGTCGTCCTCGGCCCCGCCTCGGACGTCGCGCGCGCCATGCACCTGCTGGAAAAGGAGCGGCCGGACGCCGCCGTGCTGGACCTCAATCTGAAAGGCGTTCATTCGACCGCCGTGGCCGCGTCGCTCGCCGCCCGGAACGTGCCCTTCGTCATCGTGACCGGCTACGGCGAGGCCCAATCGACCGACAAGGAATGGCAGGGTCGGCCGCGGTTGAGCAAGCCGGTGACGGAGCGCGCCCTGGTGCGGGCCCTGGCGGGCATACTCGGCGCCGGCTGATCGCCGGGGCGGTTGCCACCCGATCGCGCAGTTTCCGGCCATTTTTTCGCACGAAGCGGGCGATCGGCGGTGCGACCGGCGGGCAATCGGCGGCACGACCGGCGGATCTAGCGGATTCGAGCGCCAAGCGCGGAACGAAGGCCAGTCTTCGGACGTTTCTTAGCCAAGCGCCGGGAAGGCGTGTTCTGGCAACGAATCGGCCGAGATGGCGAAGGCTACCCCGTGTCAAAGTCGATCGATCAGGCGTTTAGGTTGCGTATGCAGGATTGGCTGGATCGCCGCATGAGCGATCCCGAACGCATCGCCTTTGCCGTCGAACTCACCGCCGATCCCGAGAAACTGGAGATGGCCAAGCGCCTGAAGGCGATCGACGGGCATCTCAAAATGCTGAACGCGGCGACTCTCGACGAGGACGTGCCGGGGCGCCTTCTCGAAGTGATCCGGTCGAGCGACCGCCCCGACGCGGATGGCAGCGGCGACTGAGCGGCGGGGCCGGGTCGCGTCTCGACCGGGCCGTCGCGCAGGTTTTGTCGCGCTCTCCAATGCGGGCCCAGGGGCCTAGCCGGCCCAAGTCTTCTGCGCCATGGCGAGGCCTCGAGACGCCGCTATGGCTTGCGTGACCCCGCGCCCGCCCTTCCGCAATTTCGCGCCCGAACCGGAACCGGGAGGTGGTTCGTCCGTTTATCTGTCATGACGCCGTTCCCGAGGCGCCCCCTAGGCGACGCGCCGCGGTGGGAGACAGGTAAGATGGAAAAGTGCGGAAATGGACTGTTGCCTCACATTCCTCGCATGCGACGGCTCGCCCGCATCATGGTCTCGGACAGCGAATTCGCGGACGATTTGGTCGCCGCGGCGTTGGCCAAGGCGGTCGCGACCCTGCGCCTCAATCCGGACTACCAAGGCGACGTGAGGGTTCTACTGTTCGGCTGCCTGCACGACGTCTCTTTCGAGCTCAACGACCCCGCCCCCGACAGGCCCGAGCCGTCCGGCGCCGGCGACCCGTCGTCGCTCGCGGCGCACCTCGAATTGCTGACGCCGTTGGAGCGGCTCAGCCTGGGCCTCGTGGTCACCGAGGCGCTCTCCTACGAGGCGGCCGCCGGCATCCTGGGGATCGGCGTGGACGACGTGCGCCTGACGGTCAGTCGGGCCCGCGCGACGTTGTTGCTGGCGCAAAAGCCGGCAACCAAGGAAACCTACGCGCCACCGATGCTCGTGGCGAACGCGGCCGTCGTCGGAGGCTAGGCGGTCGCTCGGGCGGCGGACTGCCTCTTGCCGAGCCTGGCGTTGTGGGTGGCGTAGAGTCGGCGCTAGCTCGGCGAAGGTCTCAGTCGCTTCAGAATCGCGACCACCGCCTCGTCGTTGAAGGGTTTGGAGAGGCTGGGCGCGTCGCGATAGGGCGTCGGAATCACGCCGGCGTCGGTGAAGCCCGTGACGAAGGCGAAAGGAATACCCAAGGCGGCGATTTTTTCAGCCACCGGAAACACCGTCTCGTCGCCCAATTGTATGTCCAGCAAGGCCGCGTCGATCCCGTCCATTTCGGATAGCGCTTCCGCCTCGGCGACCGTCGCGGCCGGCCCGATCACCTCGTGCCCCAGGGCCTCCAAGAGGACCTTGAGCTGGGAAGCCACCATCCAGGAATCCTCGACGACCATGAGGCGCAGGGGTTCGCTCGTCCCGGGGCTCAGGGTCTCGGCATTGACCGACGCCACGGCATCCTGCAGCGCCGCGCCTTGTTTCGACTTACCGGTCGCCTTCGCCAGGAGCCGATCGCGGGGAAACGTCATCTTGCAAACGAGCCCCGTGTTCTTGAAGTCCATGTCAACCGTGGCGCCCAATTCGCTCACGACGAGACTCTCGATCACCTTCAGCCCGAAGTGCTTTTCCTTAGGCTGCGTCACCGGCGGTCCTCCCGCTTCCGCCCAGGTCAGCACGACGACCGGCTCGCCGTCGTCGGTCGTTTTCTTCCATTCGACGCCGACCGTCCCGTCCTCCTTGGACAGCGCGCCGTGCTTGGCCGCATTGGTGGTCAGCTCGTGGATGGTCAAGGCGACGGATTGGGCGGCGCCGGGAGACAAGGTCAGGCGCGGGCCGTCCAACGACAGGCGCTGGTTTCCCGGCGAGGTGTAGGGCGCGAAAATGGCCTCCATCAGCTCGACCAGCTCGACGCCGTTCCACTTCATGGAGCTGAGCAGAGAGTGGGTGTTGGAAAGCGCGTGCAATCGGCCTTCCAGCGCGGTGACGAAATCCTGGCTGTTCTTCTTTCCCTTCACGGACTGAC
>JAWWCG010000632.1:0-2789 GCA_033720555.1 Kiloniellales bacterium
GAAAGCAATTTTGGGGCAAGAGAAGGGGCAGCGCTACAAGAGCACGTAAAAATGTTGTATTCTAAATCAGAAAAAACAGAATTAGAAATAAAGAGGTTACGAGAAAAAATATACAACATATTAGAAAACCCCGACAGTAGACGATGATTACAAACGCATTTCTCAGCACGCGATTTTATAAAGCAAAAAACACGCATGTTTTTAATTTAAATATTTAAGAGTCTGACTCAAAACGAACGTAATTGCTCACTACCCCGTTGTCATGGCCGTCCGAACCGAGCGGCAATGATCGCGTCGGTCGCGATGACGGAGAATTCCTCGGAATCGAGGTCTTCGCCGAACCACTCGATGTCGTCGGCATGTTCCGGATGGTCCGGATCGGCGAGGATGGCGAGCAGGCGCTGGTAGCCCCAAGGGCCGCCGCAATCCTCCGGCGGGCAGTTCCGTTTTCCGGCGACGCAGGCGGGATAGAGGGAGGCATCGGCGGGGGGGTACTTTCTCTCGATGACCACCGAATGCTTCCAGTTGTCGCCGAAATCGTAGGTGTAGGAGAACCGGGCGACGCCCGACTTCACCAGGGCAGTCAGGGTCAACCGCTGTTCGTCGGCGACGTCGTCGACGGAGTGCGGCTCGCCGTACTGTCTGCCGTCGATATCGAACAGGTGCAGATGGTATCCTTCCCATCCCATCGCCGCCTGGATCGCCAGGTGGAGATCGCCCAGTGTCATGCTGTCCGGCATCAACAGGCGGCGCCATACCGGGGGCCGGATGTTTCGAAGCGTCACTTTCAGGCTGATGAGACTGTCCGCCTTGCCGGTGGTCCTGGCCATGATCGGTGGTCCTGGGGCATCGGGTTCCGATGCCCTTGGTATAACACCGATCCGATCGCCGCAATGGGCTACGTGCCTGCCGGCAACGGCGAGCCGTCAAGAGTGAGGCGGATGGCTTTGAGGAGGGCGATCCCTCGTCGTCGTGCGGTTTCGATGACCGAGCGGACATCGGCATAGAGATTGGCGCCCCATTCGGAGCGGAAGCAGTTGGTGATTTTGCGGAAGACGACGGCGGGGCGCAACGCCTGCTCGGAGCCGTTGTTGGTGGGCGGGATGTCGCGGTTGGTGACGAAGACGAACAGGTTCCGGCGAAATCGCTTGATGATGCGCTGGAGCTTGTGACCGGGCTTGGTGGCGGGGACGATCTTGAGCAACTGGTCGAGCCGGGTCTGCAACCGGCCGTGATAGGCGGCCAGCGTCGAGTCGGCGAGGCTGTGGCGGCGCCGTCCGATGCGGATGGCGCGCCCGAGCAGGGCGAGGACGGCGGGGGCGAAGGCGTCGTCGCCGGCGTCGATGGCGTATTGGATGTCGCGCAACAGGTGGGCGAGGCAGGCCTGATGCTCCTTGGTCGCCCACCCCATCTGGGCGCCGAGGCGGTCGGAGACCCAGAAGTCGGGGCGAACCTCGCCGAGGAAGTCGGCGACCACTTTCTTGCCGCGCGAGGGACGGACGACGAAGCAGGCGGAATCCCCGTGATGGAAGACCCAGGTCCAGAAGGTCCGCTTGCCGACGCGGGCGCTGGTTTCGTCGGATTGCACGATGGCGCCGGCGAGCAGACGCTCCTTGATCCGGTTGGCCTGGGCTTCGAAGGTCGGGGCGCTGTCCGCCAGCATGTTGGCGAGTGCGCCCTCGCTGATCGCGAGCCCGAACAGGTCGTGCATCAGGCGCTCCAGCCGCTGATAGGGGATCGCCTGACCGAAGCGCAGGTACAGCACGAAGGCGCGCAGGTTCGGTCCGAACGGCGAGCCCGGCTCCAGACCGGCAGGCGGCGTCGCCCTGAACCGCCCGTGGCAGCAGGGGCAGGTGCCGCCATGCAGGGTCACCCGAACCACGTCCGGCGTGATCTCGGGGATTTCGATGCGGTCGTAAGCCTGAAGCGGAGCCTGAGCCACTCCCGTGACCTCCGCTTGGCAATGCGGGCAGTGATCGGCGAACACATCGCGCCGCCGCGTCGGATCGGGGTGCAGCGGCCGGTGCGCTCCCGCGTGGGCCTTGCCCTTCGGCTTGGTCTTGGCCCCACCACCCTTCGCCGCGCCGCCGGCCTTGTGACCCCGCGACGGCGGCGTGCTCGAATTGGTCGGCGTCTTCGGCGGCAGGTCGAGGCGTTCGCGCAACGCCGCGTTCTCCGCTTCCAGCGCCGCCACCCGGGCAACCAACTCTTCTACCCGCGCCAACAGCGTCGCGATCAACGCGTCCTTCTCGGACGACGAAAGGGCGGAGAAATCGGGCGGCGGAGTCATGGGAATCTTGACTCATATTCCCGTCCCTCATGCAACAGAAATCTACATCTCGCGGGCGCGCGCGCCTTCATACAACCATACCATTCCCGCAATCAGACCGCTTGAGGGGGGTGAGTAATTACACGGAAGGTGGTTACAACCCGACTGGACAAGAGCGGAGTCGAGCGATAGGGCAGGTCGAGCCGTCGCATGCGGGCGAGGTTGACCCAGGGCTCGCCTTTCATGGTAGGGCGCATAGGAATCGCAGACGGCTTTTCGCCGTTGACGAGAATTCGGCGTGCGAGGCCACCGGCAACATACCCCTGTTGGTAGCCCGAAACGCCAACGGCACATAGTGTGCCGTAGTCGACACGATCCAACCAGAAGCTGAAGTCGGGCAGGCGGCTGTTGTCCGCCGTCCACCGCAGGACGTCACCGTAGAGGACGTTGTTTCCTTGTTGGTCCGTGTAGGTAAAGATGCCGAGGATGCCGATGGCGTCGACCTTGTCCTGAAGATCAA
>JAWWCG010000633.1:0-2780 GCA_033720555.1 Kiloniellales bacterium
AAGCGAGGGGGGCGGCATGAGCGACCTGACAGGCAAGGCGGTTCTGGTGACCGGCGGCTCGCGCGGCATCGGCGCGGCGATCGCCCGCGCGGTCGGCGCCGGCGGCGCGCGGGTGCTGCTTCACTACGCCCACAACCAGTCGGCGGCCGAGGCGGTGCGCGAGGAGATCGGCGCCGATCGCTGCCACATCGTCCAGGCCGACCTCGCGGTTCCCGGCGAGGCGGAGCGGCTCTGGTCGCAGGCCCTGTCGCTGGCGGCGAGGATCGACGTACTGGTCAACAACGCCGGCATCTTCGAGGACGTGCCGGTCGACGCGCCGCTCGAGGCGTGGCGCGCCGCCTGGACCCGCGTCCTGCAGGTCAACCTGCTGGCGCCGGCCGACCTCTGCCGGGCGGCGATCCTGCATTTCCGCGAGCACGGCGGCGGCAAGATCGTCAACGTGGCGAGCCGCGCCGCGTTCCGCGGCGAGGCGCCGGACGAGATGCCCTACGGCGCCGCCAAGGGCGCGCTGGTCACCCTCACCAAGACGATCGCCCGCGGCTTCGCCGGCGACGGCGTGCTCGCCTTCTGCATCGCGCCGGGCTTCACGGAGACCGAGATGGTGACCAAGAACCTCGACCTAGACGCCATCGCCCGGGCGACGCGCGCCATCCCCCTGGGCAGCATGGCCTCGCCCGAGGAGATCGGCGCCTTGGCCGCCTTTCTCTGCGACGATCGGGTGCGCCACATGACCGGCGCCACCTTCGACGTGAACGGCGCCTCCTACCTGCGCTGACGAGGCGTGGCCCCGAGGGCGCCGGGTTCCGCCGCCCGGCCGGCGCCGCTCAGTCGAACAAACCCTTGAGCTGCTTGCCCAGCTCCGGCACCAGCGCCGGCTCTTTCTTCTCGGCGTCCTCGCCGGAGGAGGACGTCTCGCCGCCGTTCGTCGACTCGCCTTGGGCCTCGGGCTGCTGCGACTTCTTGCCGCCCAGCAGGCCTTCCACCACCCCGCCGAGGCCGCCGCCGCCCTCGCCGCTCTCACTGCCGGTTGCGCCGCCCGCCGCGCCGCCGGTGGCGCCCTCCAGGATGGTCTTGAGCCCCTCGCCGTCGCCGAGGCCGGGGATCGGCAGGTCGACGCCGAACTGGGCCGCCTTCTCCGCGATGTCCGACGGCAGGTTGGCGAGGCGCGCCGGGTCGGCCGCCGCCGCCTCGAACATGGCCTCGTAGTCGACGTCGTAGGAGAGATTGCTCCAGGACCCATAAGCGTGAACGGGGATCGGCAGCCCGGCGAGCGCGTCGGTGCCGCCCTGACCCTCGAGCGAGGGGACCAGCTTGGCCTCGACCTTGTAGTCGAGGGTGCGCGGCGGCAAGGGCACCTCGCCGGCGCCGGCCACCCGGACCAGCGGCGCCAGCATCTTGAGGTCCTGGTTGACCAGCACCCCGTCGGTGATGGTGAAGCTGCCGGACAGCTCGGAGAAGTCGGTCTTGGGCTTCTCGCCGCCGGAAGCCAGGCCGAGCTGGCGGACGTTGCGCAGCGCCCCGGCCAGGTCGAAGCCTTCGATCGCGCCGTCGAGGAAGGCGAACTTGCCGTCGCCGTTGAGGCTGCCGACGAGCGCCTTCTGGCTGTTGCCGCGCGCCTCGCCCTGGGCCTCGAAGTTGAGCTTGCCGGAGAGGAAATCGACCTCGGCGAAGGACAGCAGGAAGGGCTTGGATTCGACGCCCTCGGCGGCGGCCCGGTAGCTGATCGCGGCCGCCTCGCCGGAGCCGTCCACCACCGCGGACGCGCTCAGGCGACCGGGGGTGAGCTGGACCTCCGAGACATCGGCCTTCAGGACCCCGTCGGCGAGCGCGACCTGGGCGGCGGCGCTTTGCACCTGGACCTCCCGATAGAGCACGTTGGCCAGGGTGACCGCGAGCTCGCCCTCGGCCTGACCAAGCTGGGAAAACGCGGCGATCGGCTTGTCGCTCCAACCCTCGGCCTGCGACCCCTCCGACGGCGCCGCGGCCGGCTCGGCCGCCTGGGCCTCGCCCGGCGGCGGCAGGTAGGCGTTCAGGTCCAGCTTCGCCACGTCGAGCTTGCCGTCGAAGCGCAGGATCTCGCCGGAGCCGTCGTAGCTGCCGCTGGCGGTCGCCGACACCGCCTTGCCGGTGATGCTGGCCGATTCGAGCGCCGCCTTCTCTCCGTCCGCCGCCAGCTTGGCGTCGATCTCGAGCGGGCCGGGGTCCGGCTGGCCGTCCGGCAGGGGCTGGCCCAGCCAGGCCGCCAGTTGGCCGAGCGACGACGAGGCGAAGGTCAGGCGCCCGTCGAGGCCGGGCAGCGGCTGCTGCTGGACGCTGCCGTCGTAGTCGAGCTTCACCAGCTCGGACTCGACGCTCGCCAGCAGGGCGAAGTCGTCCCCGGACAGCACCCGGTCGAGGGGATCGAGGCCGACCTGGAGGGCCACCTTGCGCTTGTTGTAGACGACCTCGCCGGTCAGGCGCGGCGGCTGGGCCAGGCCGGGCAGATCGACGGACAAGTCCACGCCGGAGATCTTGCCGGCCGCGGCGTTCTTCACGTCGACCTCGCCGACCTTGAGCTCCAGGCCGCCCTTGAGGTCCTGGACCAGGGCGCGCGGCGACACGCCGCTGCCGCTGGCGGTCAGGCGGCCGGAGGCGGTGCCCGCCACCGGCGCCTCGCCGGCGCTCGCCACGGCGCTCAAGGCGCCCAGGTCCACCTGGTCGACGGCGAAATCGGCCATGACGCCGAGCGCCTCGCCCGAGGCGTCCAGCCCCAGGGTCCCGGTCACGCCGCCGCCGTAGAG
>JAWWCG010000634.1:0-2778 GCA_033720555.1 Kiloniellales bacterium
AGTTATGCGGCGTATGCCGCGATTAACAAAAAACGCCGGGCTAAGGATTGAGCGCAGCTTTGCCTACGTTCTCACCGAAGTGGGGCGGGCTGAGTTCTGGGAATCATCTGTTCGCTCTCTAGGGGCACTGCTGCCGAAGGCTGGGGCCATGTCCCAGGAGGAAGCTGATACCTGGGTGTCCTCGCAGCTGCGGGCTTCAGAAGAAGGTGTCTTCTTTGGCACAAGTAATTACTATGGCTATGTTCTCCGGAGGCCGTGATCCATCGCCTGCTGTTACGTTAGAGTGGACCGGCTCGCTGCAGCGCGCCATGAGCGATTCGTAGGCTATGTCGGCGTTGCGATCTCAACACCAGGTAACTGCTTAGCTCGAATTTCGACGCCTTCTGACCCAAAAGGACATGCGTGTTGCCTGGTGATCACTCGCCTTGTCGGGTTCAGAATCGTTCAAATTAGCAGCTAGATTTTTGATGGCCACGGCGGAGCCGGGACCTCCGATTTTGCCTTAGCAGGCTGGATGAGTACTATTGCTGGAGGAATCTCCCGCGAATTTTGTAGAAACCTCTCCGGAGGGGGACCTGACTATGGGTGATTTCCATCCGAGAGCACGACTTGCTTCAGCAGTAGTATTGATTTCGTCGCTCGCGACGACGGGCGCCGCGCTCGGGGAGTCCGGCGTTTTCGACGACCGAATCGTGTTCGGTCAATCCGCCGCCTTCAAAGGACCGGCTGCCGCTCTCGGTATCGGCATGCGCGACGGCCTTCTCGCGGCTTTCCAGGAGATCAACGAGGCGGGCGGCGTGAAGGGACATAAACTCGAGCTGATTTCCTATAACGACGGCTACGAGCCTGAGACGGCGATCGCGAACACCAATCGTCTGATCGAGGCCGATGGGGTCTTCGCCCTGATCGGCGAGGTCGGAACGCCGACCTCGAAGGCCGTTCAACCGATCGCGACCGACCGGAAGGTGCCGTTTCTCGGACCGTTCACCGGTGCCGCATTCTTGCGGGATCCGGAGTTGAGGAATGTCGTGAACGTTCGCGCCTCCTACAACCAGGAAACCGAGGCGTGGATCGAGCATCTGACGCGCGATCTGGGGCTTTCCCGCATCGCCATTCTCTACCAGGACGATTCGTTCGGCCGCGCCGGGATGGAGGGCGTCCGCCAGGCAATGGAAAAGCGAGGGATGGAGCTGGTGGCGGAGGGAACCTACCGCCGCAACACGACGGCCGTGAAGCGCGCCTTGCTAAGGATACGAAAGGCGCGCCCGGAGGCGGTTGTCATGGTGGGCGCCTACAAGCCCTGCGCCGAATTCATAAAGGTGGCGCAGCGCATCGAAATGGATCCGGTCTTTGTCAACATCTCCTTCGTCGGCAGCAAGGCGCTTAGTGAAGAACTCGGTGCGGCCGGCGAAGGCGTGGTCGTGACCCAGGTGGTGCCACTGCCCGAGGACACGAGCATCCCCCTGGTCGCGCGCTACCAGCGCGCAATGAAGGCGATGGATCCGGAGGCCGAAACGGGCTTTGTCTCGCTCGAGGGCTACATTGTTGGCCGCCTGGTCGCAGAAGCCCTGCAGCAACTCGGCGAGCCAGTGACGCGCGAAGGCCTGCTTAGAACCATTAGGGATGCAGGGACTTTCGACCTGGGCGGCATCACCCTGGACTACGGCCCCGACGACAACCAGGGCATGGATCAGGTCTTCCTCACAGTCATCCAGGACGATGGTAGCTTCAAGGCCGTCGACCGGCTAGGGCCGTAGCGACTGGAAGAGGTGTCGGAGAGCGGCAGATGGCCAGCCAGGATGCAATCTCGGGTGCCGCGCCGGGCTCATGACCAGCGACGCCGCTTCATTGCCACGGCTTGCCGGCGATGCCGGGCGCTCCGGCGCGTCCGATCGGGCGGCGCTCCCATCCGCGAGCCGCTTCGGCATCAAGGTCAAGCTGTTTATCGCCGTGTGCTCGCTTGCTGGTTTGACCGCCGTCGCGAGTGCCGTGGCCTGGTACGTGTTCGGCGATATCGATCGCGCGGTCACTCACGTTACGGCGGAGAGCCTCCCCGGCATGGTGAGCGCCCTCAGCCTAGCCCAGGAAAGTAGCGAAATCGCTGTCACGGCCCCGGCCTTGATGGCAAGCCGCAATCAGGAGGAACGGGTCGTCGAGCAGGCCCGGTTGTCCCAGCGCACCGCCGACCTGACGGCCGTTATTGAAGACCTGAGCACCGGGGGGCTAGCGCCGAAGACAACGGCCCGTCTCCTGGACCTGCGCAACGAGCTCACGGGCAAGCTCGAGGAGCTGAACGCCGCGATCGAACGACGGCTCGATCTCAAGGCGGAGAGGGAGGCACGCCTGGCAGAGCTTGCGGCAATTCATACGCGTTTTCTGGATGCGATCGAGCCTCTGGTCGATGATTCCGTGTTCGATCTGGTCATCAGCGGCGAACAAGTCACCGCAGAGAGCACGGTTGCTATCACCGACCTGGTCGAGGGCGGCGTCAGTCGACTGGACCGGCTCTTGTCGATCAACGCCGAGGCCAATTTGGCCGCCGGCCTGTTGGCTGAGGCCATGCATGTCCGTGAAGGTGCCTTAATTCAGCCGATCCGAGAGCGCTTCGCGGCGGCGGCATCGGCAGTGGAGCGGAACCTACGTCAATTGCCCGACAATTCCAAAGGCCGGGAACTGCACGACGCCTCAGCTGCCCTGCTCGCCTTCGGGCGGGGTGAGCGGAGTGTTTTCGACCGCCGCGCCGATGAACTTAGAAATGCCGCTCTACTGACGTTCGGA
>JAWWCG010000635.1:0-2775 GCA_033720555.1 Kiloniellales bacterium
CGCCGGCGCGGCGCGGCGCTTCTACGATCACCTGCGGAGCGAGGACGCGGCCGTGGTGTTCCGCGCCCACGGCTTCCTGGTTCCGCCCGGGCCGGCGTCGTGAGCCGAAGCGACGGAGGGCGGGGCCGGCCATGCTGAGCCCGCTGGAAAGCGAGGCCCTCGCCCTCAGCCTGCGCGTCGCGTTCTGGAGCGTCGCGGCCAGCCTGCCGTTCGGCCTCGCCGTCGCCTGGCTGCTGGCGCGCCGCGAGTTCGTCGGCAAGAACGTCCTGAACGGCGTGGTCCACCTGCCGCTGGTGCTGCCGCCGGTCGTGGTGGGCTACCTGCTGCTGGTGCTGCTGGGTCGCCAGGGGCCGATCGGCCGGCTGCTCCACGACGGGCTCGGCCTCACCGTCGCCTTCACCTGGCAGGGGGCGGCGGTTGCCGCAGCGGTCATGGCCTTTCCCCTGATGGTGCGCGCCATGCGGCTCTCCTTCGAGGCGGTGGACCGCCGGCTCGAGGCCGCCGCCCGCACCCTCGGCGCCCGGCCGTGGGACGTCTTCGCCACGATCACCCTGCCGCTCATGTCGCCGGGCATCCTGGCCGGCGCCATCCTCGCCTTCGCCCGCAGCCTGGGCGAGTTCGGCGCGACCATCACCTTCGTCTCCAACATCCCGGGCGAGACCCGCACCCTGCCGCTCGCCCTGTTCTCCGAGGTGCAGAGCCCCGGCGGCGAGCAGGCGGCGCTGCGGCTCGCCGTGATCTCGGTGGTCCTCGCCTTCGCCGCGCTCGCCGCCTCGGAGCTGCTCGCCCGGCGCCTGCGCCGCCGGATCGGCGCCTAGCGCCATGAGCGATGTGCGCGATGTGAGCGCCATGCTGGAGGTGGACGTCCGCAAGCGGCTGGGCCGGCTCGACCTGGACTACCGCTTCGCCTGCGAGACCCACGGCATCGTCGCGGTCTTCGGGCGCTCGGGCGCCGGCAAGACCTCGCTGATCCGCATGCTGTCCGGGCTGTTGCGGCCGGACGCGGGCGCGATCGCGGTCGCCGGCCGCACGCTGTTCGACGCCCGGCGCCGCATCGACGTGCCGCCGGAGCGCCGGCGCCTCGGCTACGTCTTCCAGGAGGACCGCCTGTTCCCCCACCTCTCGGTGCTCGCCAACCTGAGCTACGGCCTCAAGCGCGCGCCCAAGGCCGAGCGCCGGATCGGCCTCGACGAGGTGGTGGCGCTGCTCGGCATCGAGAGCCTGCTGGGGCGGCGGCCCGGCGACCTCTCCGGCGGCGAGAAGCAGCGGGTCTCCCTGGGCCGCGCCCTGCTCGCCAACCCGCGCCTCTTGCTGATGGACGAGCCGCTCGCCAATCTCGACCAGCCGCGCAAGGACGAGGTGCTGCCGTTCATCGAGCGGTTGCGCGACGAGCTGGCGATACCCATCGTCTACGTCAGCCACGCCATGGAGGAGATCGTGCGCCTGGCCGACACCATGGTCCTGATCTCCGACGGCCGCGCGGTCGCCGTCGGGCCGGTCGAGGCGCTGACCAGCCGGCTCGACCTGCGCCCGCTGACCGGGCGCCACGAGGCAGGCTCAGTGCTGGAGGCCCGGGTGCGCGGCCACGACAAGGTGTTCGGCCTGAGCCGCCTCGCCTTCGCCGGCGGCCAGCTCCTGGTGCCCCACGTCGCGCTGCCGCTGGGCACGCCGCTGCGCGTGCGGGTGCGCGCCCGCGACGTCGCCCTGGCGCTGGCGCCGCCGGCGGACACCAGCATCCAGAACATCGTGCGGGCGCGGGTGAGCGACCTCGCCCGCGACCAGGGGCCCTTGGTCGACGTGCTGCTCGACGCCGGCGGCGCGCCCTTGTGGGCCCGCGTCACGGCGCGGGCCTGCGAGACCCTGCGCCTCGCGCCCGGGCTCGAGGTCTACGCCCTCATCAAGGCTCTGGCGGTGGACCGCCACAGCGTCGGCCGGCGCGGCGCCGATCAGGGGCCGGCGGAGCGCTTCCTGGCCGACGAACCGGCGCCCGAGGCTCGCCATCCCGACGGGGAGGAGGCGTGACGCCATGTGGCGCAACCGACCCCACCTGCTCGACCACACCGTCAACCAGCGCCTGGCCGGGCTCTACCTGCTCTACGTCGTTCTGGCGGTCGGCGTGCTCGCCCTCGCCCCGCCGGTGCGCAGCCTCGGCTTCCTGGTCGCCGGCGGACTCGCCGTCGTCGCCTGCGTGCTGCTGACCCGTTGGGTGGCGCGCTGTCCGGCCTGCGGGCAGGACAGCCGCTACTACCCCGTGGCGCCGGCCGGCTCGCGGGGGCTGCGCTTCGCCAACGTCAACTGGTTCGCGCCCGAGCGCTGTCCCCACTGCAACGCGGATCTCCTGGCCAAAGCCTGAATCGGCGCCTGAGGCGGCGGGACGGCCGGGGCGCCCGCCCTCACCCCGCGCGCCAGAGAATCGGGAACCAGTCCTCGCGCATGGGATCGCCGTCTTTCATGGCGTGGTTCTCGTAGGGCGGCGAGATCTCGCCGGGCCGCTCGCGATAGGTCATGTCGTCGCCCAGCCAGCGGGTGACGAAGGCGCGGCGGCGCGCGCCCACCTCGACGGCGCTCGAACCGTGGGCGGTGTGGAAGTTGAACAGGATCGCGTCGCCCGGCGCCAGGTCCCAGCCGACGGTCGGATAGCGCTCCGGCTCGGCCTCGATGTCCGGCATGGGCGCGAGGCTCGCGTCTTCGGTGTTGAAGTCGGCGCCGTCGAGGAACACCCGGGGATAGCAGAGCCGCGGCCAGAGGTGCGAGCCCTTGACGAAGCGCACCGCC